>JANLVW010000758.1:0-2049 GCA_031364205.1 Ferruginibacter sp. | reverse complement strand
AAAAATTATCTAATGAAAATTAAATCAAAATTATTATTTGGCATTGGTCTTTTGTTTACTATGATCACGCTGCTTACTTTTTTAAGTACGTTTTATGTGAATAAACTTTCTAAAGAGAGTAAAAATATTTTATTAGATAATTATAATTCAATTGAACATTGCAGGCAGATGCTAAATGCATTAAATAATGGGCATCAAAATGAAATAGAAGTAAGAAATTTTCAGAAAAACCTTTTACTTCAGCAAAATAATATTACTGAAATTGGCGAAAGAGAGCTCACTGATATGTTAACCAGTGATTTTGCTGTTCTTAAAAATAAAGCAGGCGATAGCTCTATATTAAAAAGAGTACAAATAGATATTACAGATATTATGCTGTTAAATATGCAGGCAATTGTTCGCAAAGATTTAAAGGCGCAACATACAGCTTCAACTGCCACTTTATGGATAGGGTTTACCGGAGCTATATGCTTTTTGATTGCATTTATTTTACTTTTTAATCTTCCCGGTAATATTGCAAACCCCATAAAAAAACTTACCGATAGTATTAAAGAAATTGCTGCAGAAAATTATTCTCAACGTCTTCATTTTGAGACCCAAAATGAATTCGGTGATTTAGCAAATGCCTTTAATACAATGGCTCAAAAGCTGGAAGAATATAAGACCGGCAATCTTGAAAAGCTGATGATGGAAAAAAGACGGATTGATACACTTATTAATAATATGCATGATCCTGTAATGGGATTAGACGAAAACAAGAAGATTATTTTTATGAATAATGTGGCTTTAAAAATAACAGGTTTAAAAGCAGAAAATGTTATTGGTAAACCCGTTCAAAATGTTGCCTTGGGTAACGATCTGGTTAGAATGCTTGTACAGGATATGTTTAGCGACAAAGCTGTAGATTCTAATAAAATTCCTGTAAAAATTTATGCCGACAACAAAGAGAGTTATTTTGAAAAAGAAATAATTCCAATTAAAATTATTCCTACGGGTGAAAAGGAAGAAAAATTAATTGGCAATGTTATTATACTTCAAAACATTACATCTTACAAAGAACTTGATTTTGCAAAAACAAATTTTATTGCCACTGTTTCTCATGAACTGAAAACACCTATTTCCTCCATAAAAATGAGCCTTCAGTTATTAGAAAATGAAACTGTGGGTTTAATGAATGAGGAACAACAAACATTGCTGGAAAGTATTAAGGAAGATGCAAACAGACTCTTAAAAATAACAGCTGAATTACTTAATATGACGCAGGTGGAAAGCGGCAGTATACAGCTTGTTGCCAAAGCATGTGATGCAAAAGAAATAATGCAGTATGCAATTAATACTAATAAAACCCTGGCAGATAAAAAAAATATAAAATTAGTTTTTACAACCGCTGCTAATTTGCCGGCTGTACTTACTGATAAAGATAAAACTGCTTGGGTTCTTACTAATCTTATTTCAAATGCGTTAAGGTATTCTCATGATAATGCTTCTGTTAAGCTTGGTATCAATCTTCTTAACGATAAAATTATTTTTTCTGTAAGTGATACCGGGCAGGGTATTTCTACAGAATATATAGATAAAATCTTCGACCGTTATTTTCGAATACCGGGTAGTAAAAAAGAAGGTACAGGGTTGGGTTTATCTATAAGCAAAGAATTTATAGAAGCACTTGGAGGCAGCATACACGTAAAAAGTGATTTAGCATCTGGAAGTAGTTTTTCTGTAATGCTGCCTATTGAAAAAATATAGGTTAATAATTACCGATACTGACAACTTTTAGAGAACTTCTAATCAATTACTAACCCAATCATGTCTTGTCAATTAAACAGGGTAGCAAATGCAGGTTATATTATGATAGCTTCTAAAAGTGAAACTTTCAATACATTAATCTTGTAAGTTTTTTGTAATTCATTTCGTAAAAAAGTATTTTATTAAAAAAGTGTTTTTTACATAATGTTGTCATTTTCAATTTGAATAAAGTATACTATCAGCTAAATATTTCATCAGAGTTTTAAAGAAGAAGCTCTTTTAAACATATCTCTTCAATTTATA
>JANLVW010000129.1:0-3735 GCA_031364205.1 Ferruginibacter sp. | reverse complement strand
TTGTAATAAATGGATTAAGCAAAGGTTATGCAATGACTGGTTGGAGACTTGGATACTTAGCTGCATCGACTTTTATTACCAAAGCTTGCGATAAATTACAGGGCCAATTTACCAGTGCTACTTGTTCCATTACACAGCGGGCCGCTATTGCTGCACTTACAGGTGATCATACACCAACACTGGAAATGGTAGCGAAATTTAAAGTTCGAAGGGATAAAGTTGTGGAACTTTTAAAAGATATTCCTGGAATAATCTATACTATTCCACCTGGAGCATTTTATGTTTTTCCAGATGTAAGTTCGTATTTTGGTAAAAAAACACCCGACGGAAATGTGATAGAAAATGCTGATGATTTGTGCATGTACTTTCTTCATACTGCGCATGTATCCGTAGTTACAGGAAAAGCTTTTGGAGAACCAAAATGTATTAGAATGTCTTTTGCAGTAAATACTCAAAATATTGAAAAGGGATTTGCCAAAATAAAAAAAGCGTTGGAAACTTTGCAGTGATTTTACGAATTAAACGTGTACTCTTTCAATATTCTGTAAAATCTTTTTGTGGAGTTCAAGTACTTGTGGAATTAACAATTCTGTTTCATTGTTATTAAGAACAAAATCGCAGCTTTCCATTTTTTTATTTTCATCCATTTGATTTTGCATGCGTTTTTCCACAGCTTCTTTATTTATTCCATCTCTCAGCATTACCCTTTGTAAACGTAATTCGTATGTTGAAGAAACGCCAATAATTAAATCAAGATTTTTTTCAGCATTTGCTTCAAATATAAGCGCAGCCTCTTTTATTGCATAAGGAGCATTCTGCTTTTGCATCCATTTTTCTGCATCAGCAATAGTTGCAGGATGTATAATTGAATTAATTAGTTTGGTTTTTGCAGGATTAGAAAAAACAATATCTGCAAGAAAAGCTCTATTTAATCTTCCATTAATAAAACTTTCTTTCCCAAAATGTTGAATAATTTGTTTCTGTAGATTTTGATCATTATTCATTAATTTTTTTGCGGCGTCATCTGCATAATAAACAGGTATGCCCAGCACTTCAAAAATACGGGCAACTGTACTTTTTCCTGAACCAATCCCTCCTGTAAGTCCAATCTTTAGCATGCTTTATTTTTAAAATATATAATAAACAAATTATAATTAATCAAAAACGAATGGCTTTAGTTTTGAAAATATTCAAAATCTAAAGCCATTATAACTTAAATTATAATTACAGGGGGAATCGTCAATTTACCGTTTACTTCTTCACTTCAAGCCCAGCAACTTTATTTACATTCGCTGTCCATTCCATGCTTATTGTGCTTCTTTCAATTTTCATGTAACTGCCTGGACTTGTTTCTAATAAAAGTGTACCATCATCATTTAATTTGTTAATTGTGCCATGTATGCCAGCAATGGTAACAATTTTATCTCCTTTTTGCATATCCTCCACAAACTTCTTTTGATCTTTTGCTTTTTTAGACTGCGGACGAATCATGAAAAAATAGAAAACTAAAATCATACCACCCATCAATACTGGTGTTGTCCATGAAGAAGTTGCCGCACCGGCCTGTAAAAAAAATGATAATTGCATGTAGCTAATTTTAATGTTGATATTTAAATTTAAAACTTATTTTTCTTTCTTTTCTGTAACTTCTCCCGTCAGCAATAATTCTGGAAATGCCGGTTCGGCATTTGAGGAAACGGTAACTGTCTTATGAGCATTTCCTACTCTGTGTTCGCTGTTAAATTTAACTTTTATAAAACCTGTTTCTCCGGGTTTGATTGGCTGTTCTGGTTTTTCAGGTATTGTACATCCGCAACTGGCGCTAACATTGGTCACAATAAGTGGTTTTGAACCGGTATTTTTAAAGCGATAGTTGTAAGTTACTATTTCACCATCAGCAACTTTTCCAAAATTGTAACTACTGTCTATTATTTGTATTGTTGTTGGGTCTTTAATGATTATTTGTTGAGTTAATGGGGCATTTTTTTCTACGCTTTTTTTATTTCGAATATTGCAACTTACTAAGATTAATAAAAATGCTGAGATGATTGTATACTTAACCATTGTATTAATATTTTTGTTTAAAATCTCTTTTATCAAGTTTGTTTTCCTGTTGTAATTCCTTGTGAATATTGTCCAGTAATCCGTTTACAAATTGTCCGCTTTGCGGTGTGCTGTATGCCTTAGCAAGATCGATATATTCGTTTATGGTTACTTTAGTTGGTATTGTTTCAAAATACAAAAACTCACAAACACCCATTTGTAAAATTATAAGATCCAGCGCTGCAATCCTGTCTGCATCCCAGTTCTTTAACTTGGGTTTTATCAATTCCAGCGTTTCCTCATTTTTGTCCAAAACAGTATTCAACAAATCTTTTGCAAAAATCCTTTTCTCGAGGCTTAAAAAATCCTGAAAATTTTGTTGACCGGGTTTATTTAAATAGCTTAACACAAGCGTATGCATCATTTCAGCATCATCATCCCAATTAATAAAATGCTCTTCAATATGATTTATAAAGTCTTCATTTGGCAACAACAAATCTGTAAAAATAAATTCCAGCATTCTCCTTTCACTTCTTTTTTCTCTGGATTTTTGTTCTATATATTCATGGTATTCCGGTGTTTCAACCAAAGACCTGTATATTTTTTTTAGCAGATCATTTTCTATAATATGTACAGCTTTAAATTCATTTATTGATGTTTTAAAACTTGTCTCTTCTATTATTTTCCAAAGAATTTCGTTGCCTGCGATTTTTGTATTGGTTGCCAGGTCAGCAGCAGTTGGTAAATTTTTACTTGCTTTGTTATTGGCATCCGTCTCTGCATAACGTGCAGTTTCGGTAATAAAATATATAAGGTAAGTAAACAGTTGTTTGCTTTGTTCTATCTTTTTTGATAGTATGGAAATTGGTTCTCCAGGTTTTACGCCACCACTCATACTATCAACTGCGTAAAGTGTCTGCATTACTTTCACCCTAATATTTCTTCTGCTTAACATGGTTTCAAAAACCTTTATTGAAGGCGCAAAATTAAGGGAATAAAAAAGATATTTAGCATAAGATGTCCGAAGTTAAATACACTATTATCGATCTTATGCAGGATTGAAAATTAGCTGCCTGCAAAATTGTCTTAACACTTTAAAAATTTGCTGTCAATAATTTAAAAAAACTGCCACAAATTCTAATTAATATTGATTGGTATAATTATTAGGGTACTTTTGCATAATAAGAATTTTATTTATCAATTTAATAAATTAACAAAAATTATGGCTACTTCAAAAAAGCTAAACATAACACCATTGCACGACAGGGTTATTGTTAAAGCTGCTGCTGCGGAAGAGAAAACTGCAGGCGGAATTATAATACCTGATACTGCTAAAGAAAAACCATCAAGAGGAATTGTCTTAGCTGCGGGACCGGGCAAAGTAGACGAACCTATGACTGTAAAAGCAGGTGATACAGTATTATACGGTAAATATGCAGGTACCGAAATACAAATTGAAGGTGCCGATTTGTTGATAATGAGAGAAAGCGATATTTTAGCAATCGTATAGTTACCCGTAAATAGGAAAATGGCTCAATGTGAAATTTTACTTTCAAATTCCATTTTAAAATTCTCAAATTTTTAAATTTTCAAACCAAAGACAATGTCTAAAATAATATACTTCGATATAGAAGCAAGAAATAAAATGAAAAAGGGTGTAGATACTCTTTCAAACGCAGTAAAAGTAACTCT
>JANLVW010000699.1:0-1948 GCA_031364205.1 Ferruginibacter sp. | reverse complement strand
GCACAATTGGTTCAGCCAACTCACGATTGCAGAGTGGGCACTTATCGGTATCGGGCATTGTTTGTTTTCTTTGGGGGGTAAAGATATTCAATTAGCATTGCGATTACTGATAAGACTTATGTTGAACACCCACTCTTTTTTGTACATAGCAAAAAGCATGTTCGTGGTACAACAACTGCTTTTATAAAGTCGATTTTTAAATAAAAAAGCAGATTCAAACGCTACATGCTGTTAGGGTAAGATTGACGCAACGTTCTGTGAGGGCCGAGATGTTGCTGAGAAATAACGTTGCAGAAAATGGAAGATAAAGTTTTCGTGCAGGTGAAAAATGACATTATATTTGACGCAACGTCCGCCAAGGGGCGAGACGTTGGTGCGAAGTAGTATTTCTTAAAGACGAACATATTGTATTCTGAAATATGCTGACACAGGTTTTTCCCCGTCGAGGTTAGTGGCACACTAAACTTTTCCCCCTAGTTTTTGCTTGATAAGTATATAAGTACTTTCAATGTTATTGGGAAAATGTGTAAAAAAAGATGAAATGATTTTATACAATTTTTCAATAATTTAAATTGTGCCCGAAATATGGTTATCTCACCTACCATGCATTTCGGTTTTAAACTTAATATTTTACAAAATGCGTACTAAAAATATTCGCATCGTTCTGCAGAATTAAATGATAAGTACCACCCTCTAAAGCATTACCCAATAATTGAATATTTTGGTTGGGATTTGTAATGTTTATGCTTTGTTGTAAAACAGATTGGCCTAATGAATTGTATATCGTTAAAGCGTATTTACCAACAAGTATATTTTTTGTTTGTAAAACAATGTTATTGTTGGCAACCGGGTTAGGTGACACCTGAATAAATCCTTTTGAACCGAGATTAATAACTGCCACATTACTATAACTAATACTGCCATTTTTATTAATAATTTTTATGCGGTAATAGTTGCTGCCATTTAATGGGTCATTATCTATAAAGTTATAATCAGCAGTTATATTGCCATTGGCAGATACCGTATTTATTGGTTGAAATGTGGCGGCATCCCTACTACGTTCCACCTGATAACTAGCTACATCCTGTTGCTCAAGAGCCTTCCAGGAAATATTGACTTTATTTTGGTTTACAATAGATGCTGTAAGTGTAATTGTGGTTGGCAAAATATTGCCGCTTATCAATTGGATATTTGTTCTTCCAGCCGAATCAACAGGAAACACTATAGTATTTGTAGCACTATTGTTAACAACCAAGAGGCTAGAGTGGTCTGTGTTCCAACTGGTAACCGGCAAAACATCTCCATTGTTATAGGCAAAAAACATGATCTTGAACTTAGGGTCTATGCTGTTACTTTCTACCACCAGCCTTGGAAGTTTATTGTTGGGCGAAGCGCCACTTATAGGGTTGGTGATAGAGTCTACATAAGCCGGTACCGTAGCATTTACAGCTCCTGTATTATTTAATATTCTTACCAAAAAACGTCTGTTACCTGTAGCAGCAGGTTCTTTAAAAATGATGTCGTTTCTATAGTTGTTATCGGTAAGGTTTTGCATTGTACTTTCAACAGTTAAATCAATAGGCAATTGAGCTAACCATTTGTAGTTATTGATATTGTTATCCCGTTGCACATCATCTGCAACAATTACATAAGGGCTTGCATCTGCCACCATGGCTACTGTTCTAAATACCTTTTTTACCAACCCATTTAACCAAGGTTTGGATACTGTTCGTTGATAATGTGCACCGGCAGCCCAGGAATAATCGCCCTGTGTTAATTGATTGTACATTGGTATATCATCAAAACTATAGTTACGGGTATATCGGTAACTATTCAGCGTTTTTATTACTTTACTATAAATGCCGCCCAACGAAGGATTGTCACCCTTATACCCACCAAAGCTAGATTTCCAAGCATAGCTGTAAGCATCTTTTGCATCGCCTGCTAT
>JANLVW010000680.1:0-5392 GCA_031364205.1 Ferruginibacter sp. | reverse complement strand
AGGAATAGCAATGCTGTTTTGAAAAATCTTACCTTCTCTTACCTCTGAAGTATTTCTAACATCTACAATAGTGTAATTCTGTTGATGATCTTTAAACTCTTCTACATTAATTTTTTCTTCTTTTATAATGCCACCTTTAATTACAAATCCTTCTGTTACCTGGGTTTCATAACCAATAGCAGCCGTTCTTTCTAACATTGTTTGTAACTGTGTTTTGCTTTCGCTTGCTAAATAAAATTGTTCACCAGGTTTAATAATACTACCTAACCAGGTTTCAAATTTTCCATTCTCCATCAGGTTTACAGAATGAGGAAGATGACCTTCTTTAAAATCTTTTTCTTTTCTGACATCAACTATCCAATATGATCTATCTAACTCATAAGGTGAGTTTTCTCTTGTTTTTATTTTTTTAATATTTTCTTGTAAAGCAGTTGTACCTTTTTTATTCAACGCTACCTCAAAAGAGAAATATGCCGGTATAAAAGGCTGGTCGCTCAACAATTCTTTTACAAATTCACCTTCTGTTTGTGGTTGTAACGACCAGTTGGTTTTCTTTTCTTCACCAATAGTACTGCTGTTGGCATCGCTCAAGGCTTTACCGCAAAGGGTTCAGGCACCGTGTGCAGGGTATACAATTGCCTCATGATTCAATGGCATCAACTTTTCACGCAGGCTATGATACATTTTTTTTGCCAGTTCATTTCTTTCCGTTTGCAGGTTGCCGTTTTCTTCTCTCAGATCCGGTCTGCCGCAATCGCCGATGAACAAAGTATCTCCTGTAAAAATTGCTTTTTGTTTGCCATCATGTTCCAGCAAAATGGAAATGCTATCCGGTGAATGACCCGGAGTATTAATGGCTGATAAGGTTATTTTACCCAATTGTATTTGGACGCCATCATCAAATGTTTGATGCGGATACAGCGCCTTTACTATTTTACTTGCATAAATAGTTGCACCCAAAGTTTGGTGCAAATCCAAATGACTGTTTATAAAATCGGCATGCGGATGTGTTTCAATAACACCCGTTATTTCAGCTTCGTTTTCCTTTGCATAATCAAGGTATTGCTGCGGATTACGGGAAGGATCGATCAGTATTATTTTCTTTTCACAATCACTAATATTGCATAGTTGTAGTGGCAAAGATTTTTATTTTTAAATTGTTTTACGTGCATACTGTATTTAATTTATTTGTTAACTTAATACAATTTATATAATCATTTGGTGACTGTTATCACATAAGCAAAAGTGATAATTATCACACAAATAAACAGCAGATATTATGAGTTTTACTTATGATGAAGCAGGGATTAAAAAATAATCGGCAACAGTTTTGGCTTTTGGTAATCATTAATGCTTTTGTGGGAATCATGGTAGGACTAGAGCGTAGCGTTTTATCAGGATTGGAAAAATATTTTTAATATAAACGGCAAAACAGCATTGCTTTCGTTTATAATTGCTTTCGGTACAAGTAAGGCGCTTGCTAATTTATTAATGGGAAAATTAACACGCTATATTACCCGCAGGCAAATGCTGATAATTGGTTGGATAGTGGCATTTTCTGTTCCTTTTTTAATTATGTATGCTGACTCGTGGAGCTTCGTAATTGCAGCAAATATTTTATTGGGAATAAATCAGGGGCTTGCATGGTCTGCAACTGTTATTATGAAAATTGATTTGGTTAGAGAAAAAAACCGAGGATTTGCAATGGGTATTAATGAGTTTGCCGCGTTAGCATGACGCACAACAACAGGGCTTTGTGTCAGGTGTGGCATTAGAATTTCCACCGCCCGTAACCGCTGCCCAGCTTTTTGCTAAAGATAAATATTAAGAACCAATGTTTGGCGATGTTGGTCAAGCCCAAACAAATGCCCGGATAATCAGAACTGATGATTGATACTACTTCAAGCCGCACAAAAGCGCATGTTGTGCGTTCTTGCTTTTAAACGAACTGTCTAAATTCAATTATTTAATCTGTCATAAATAAAATCAACTGCGTCACTAACAAGTTGTCCATTTTGATGATTAGATAATACCACTATTGCAATCTTTTTTGACTTGCTGTATCGCATTAAGCAAGAATTACCAAAAGTATCACCGTCTTTTTGATAATAATCGGTTTTTATATCCCATCCCAAACCAACTTTTCTATTTTTATCTTCATAAAAAACATGCTGTGTCAATTGTATTGCCTTGTCAAACTTATTAGGCAATATGTATGCTTTCAAATATTTTATTAAGTCAACAGCATTAGATTTCAATCCTCCCGCAGGATTAACAGCTTTCAATATTAAATATTCCTGTGGTTCTCCTTGTTGATTGTAAAGTCCCGCAACATTCGGACCGTAGGGTATAGTAAATGAGGTTTGATTCATGTTAAGCGGTATTAAAATATTTTTTTTAATTAAAGAAGCATATTCAAGTTTGCTGTTTCTTTCAAGAATATAGCCTAATAATGAAAATGCATAATTATTGTATTGGTAATGCCCATAATTATCTAATGTATCAGTTTCTTTTAGAACGTTAATTAAATATTTCTTATCTACAAACCGAAACGGATTTCTTGAATCTTTATTTAATAGGTCGGTAAAATATTTGTCATTACTTAAGTTAGGTAGCCCTGATTGGTGAGATGCCAAGTCTGTAAGTTTTACTTTGTGTTTTAGTGCAGGTGGTAAGGTTATTTTACTTGAAAGGTATTTGTCTATGTAGTCATTCCTATCAACTCTTTTGTTTAAAATTTGATTTGCTAATAGCAATGCCGTAAATGTTTTTGTTGCAGATCCAATTTCAAATATGGAAGCACTATCCAATCGCTCTGTTCCATTTTTAAATCTTGTACCCAACGAATAATAATTGATAATACCGTCCTTGTAAATTCCAACAACAAGCCCAACATCTGGAAATTTAGTTTTTATTCCTTTTTGTCCGTAAAAAAGTGAATCAATAATTTTTTGCTGCGACTGTCCTAATGAACAGGTGGCGATAAAAAGTAATAAAATTCCTATTGTTTTTTTCATATTGAATTTAGTAAATGTCCATTTTAGCATGACGCACAACGACAGGGTTTTGTGTCAGGGGTGTGGCATTAGAAGGCCTACCGCCCGTAACCGCTTCCCGCCTTTTAATAAAGATAAATGTTTAGAAACATTGTTTGGTGATGTTGGTTAAGCCCTTAACCAAAGCTTGGATATGCGGAACTGCAGATTGCTACAACTTCAAACCACACTTGCACAAAACCCATTCCTGTTGCCCTTACTTTCGTCCATTATTTCTAAGTCGGTTTTTAGAATTGCCAATGCGTTTGTCAATAAGCCATTTATATTTTTAAGCAAGACTAAATTGATAAGTCCACGTGAAAAAAAGTTTTTTGGAACTATTTTATAAGTCCACTCTATTTCGGTTTGTCTATTGCCAAGATCTTTAAATATCCAATCACCTTCAATTCTTTTTGCTAAAAAGCGAAGTTGTGAAGTAAAATTTTCAATTTTATATGAAAACGAAGAGTGAGGGACGGCTGTCATTAAAGTTTCTTTTGAAGTTGAGCTGTCTTCAAAGTAAACCGTTCTTGTTAAACCTGCTTTTATCCATTTTTCTGTTTCATCAGTCTTTATGATGGCGGGCAAGTTTTTGTATTTCTTAAAAATATGTGATAAGTCTACTGGAACAATGTAATTAAAAGTACTGTCAATTGGTGCATTAATTGTCATTACAATTTTTGTCTGGGGATACTTTTTGCTACTTTGAGCAAGAGAAATTCCTGCGTTGCCGGTTGTTAATCCCATTGTCGTTAAAAATGTTGTCATTATATTCTGAGTTTAAATTGTAATGCAAAAGTCGCAACATAATTTTTGACAACATTTGCCAAATGGCAAAAAGTGAACTAACAAATATTTTTTCTAATTCTACTCAATGACGATTGCGTTATTCCTAAATACGAAGCTAAAAATGAAAGCGGTATTCTGTTAGCAAGAGGAGGGAATTTTTCAAGGAAATTAATATAACGAGCCTTAGCATCCTCTGCAAGCATTGGACTAATTCTATTCACTTTTTCAATTAATGACTTTGCTGTAATTTGGTTAATTATGCCATTCCAACCAATGATTGTAGTTGAAAGTCTTTTAGTGCGTCTGCCGAAAACACAAAAAGTTTGCAGTCTGTAATTGCCTGCACATACTCGGAAGATGGAATTTGATAAGAAAAACTATTAAGATCAACTGCGAAATTATTTTCTTCAATAAAATACCGTGTAATTTCTTTACCCTTATTATTGTAGTAGGAGACTCTTAAAATGCCATTATCCACAAATGCAACTTGTTGAGCAATTTTTCCTGCTTCCGAAAAATAATCTTCCTTTTTTAATTCTATTGCTATCGCGTTGCTTTTTATCAAGTCAATTTGTTGCTTATTAAGTTGCCCAAACTGAAGTTACTAATTTATTAGATTTTCCATTGTCACAAGTTACAAAGTGTCTATCTATTAGAATTTGTCAAATATTTAATAAGTTAGTCTTTGTCAAAGGTTGCGTTAAATGTCTGTCATCAGTTAAAATGGCTTAAATGTTCCCGCATTGGCGTTGTTGCGGAATTTCGCGATCCGTGAGCCGGGAACTGTTGCTGATTAAAAATACAAAAGTCGATGATTTAATCTATTGCTAAATTTATAAAGTCAGGCTGGAGCCATTGCTGATTAGTAGCTGCTGCTGGGTACCTATATTCCTTCAGCCGCAATAATGACAATGCAATGTTAGTTGGAGTTTATTTAGCTTTTACAAAAGTTAAAGTTCTTGTTACGGGAATAGTTTGATTGGTAGTTTTAAATGAGAGTCGTAAAGTGTCATTCAAAAAATCAAAATTTCTGACCACTGTTTTATTAATTGCTTTTGCATCTAGTGTCCCGATGATATAATGGCTAATTTGTTTTTTAGTATAGTCTATTGAATATTTTCCAAAATATGCATCATAACCATTCATTGCCGTTGAATTGTTTAGATCAACTGCAGATTTTGTAACAGAACTGTCTTTTCTATTTCTTTTCATAAGTTGAGCAGAAACATTACCAAGTGAATCATACATTAATAATGCAATTGGATCTGAACCTAAGCTTGGTTCGAAAAGAATAGAATCATTTTCCGTTTTGTCAATTCGGGAAACTAATGACCATGTTCCGACAGGAGAGAATTTTTTTGAGGCTTTATTTATTTTTGGGGATTGACACCCAAATAAAAGGATCAAACCAAATAGTAATTTCTTCATTTAGACATTTCATTTAATTTTCACCAACGTTAGGGCTTTGCGATGTTAAGATATTTGAATAACGTTAGCCTACAACTGAAGCCCATTTGAAAAACTGATCCTGAAGATAAGGACAAAAAGCCAAATTGAAACTCGTCTGC
>JANLVW010000668.1:0-8029 GCA_031364205.1 Ferruginibacter sp. | reverse complement strand
CATAACACCCGCTTTAATTTCTTTGTGACTCATTCTCCCTTTACGCCTTCGTGGTTCAAAACAAAACCTACCAAGGATATTTATTCGCTTTTATACAAGCATCAGCAATTCTTCTTCTTGCATCCTTGCTGTTAAATGGTGCCATTTTCGTAAAACGTTTTAAGCCCAATAACATCATACGCTGTTCATCACCATCAGCAAAAGCATTGATAGCTTCTTTGCCGGCTTTGCTTACTGCATCCACAGCATCATTTAAATAAACATGCATCATATCTGTTTGTACTGATACCGCATCAGCACCTTGCTTATCGTTCATTTTTATTACACGGAGCAATGCACTTTCTGCATGAAAAGTTGCAATGCTCATATCAGCTATATTCATCAGTATTTCCTGTTGGTCGCTCAAGCCCATCATCAATTTTTGTACTGCTGAACCGGCAACCATTAAGATTGCTTTTTTCATTTGTACAACAGCTTTTTTCTCTGCAGCATAAGCCGTTTCATTTTCGCTCCCAAAATCCGGAATGCTCATCAATTCTTTACTTACGGCCATTGCCGGTCCCATCAAATCTAACTTGCCTTTCATAGCACGCTTCAACATCATATCTACCGTAAGCAAACGGTTAATTTCATTTGTTCCTTCGTAAATTCTATTAATGCGACTGTCTCTGTAAGCACGGCTTATCATGTACTCATCACTAAAACCATTACCACCATGTATCTGCACGCCTTCATCCACAATTAAATCCAACACTTCGCTGCCATCAACTTTTAACATGGCACATTCAATGGCAAATTCTTCTGCGGAACCGAGATGCGCTTCAGCAAAAGATTTGCCCGATGCTATCATTTCAGTTTCTTTATCATCTATCCATTTGCTGGTGCGGTATAATGCACTTTCGCTTACCCACATGCGGGTAGCACATTCAGCTAGCTTGTGTTTAATTGCTCCAAAATTTGCAATAGCAGTTTTAAATTGCTCACGAGTATTAGCATATTGCACAACAGAATGAAAAGCCATTTTAGCTCCTCCCAATGCAGCGGCACATAATTTTAACCTCCCAATATTTAAAATATTAAAAGCAATAATGTGACCTTTGCCAATTTCGCCTAATAGGTTTTCAACCGGCACTTTACAATCCTGAAAATAAAGTTGGACAGTAGATGATCCTTTAATACCCATTTTATGTTCTTCAGGCCCTTGTGTAAAACCATCCATACCACGCTCTAAAATAAAAGCAGTAAACTTATCGCCGTCAATTTTTGCAAAAACGGTATAGATATCTGCAAACCCACCATTGGTGATCCAGCATTTTTGTCCGTTTAAAATATAATTTTTTCCATCTTCACTAAGTATTGCGGTTGTTTTTGCACTCAATGCATCGCTGCCTGCATTTGGTTCTGTAAGTCCATAAGATCCTTTCCATTCGCCACTGCTTAATTTTGGAATGTACTTTTGTTTTTGTGCTTCTGTTCCAAAATATAAAATTGGCAAAGTGCCAATTCCTGTATGGGCTGCAATGGCAACACTAAAAGAAAAACCACCACCAAGGCCTTCATTCACCAATGTAGAGGTTATAAAATCTTTACCCAAGCCACCTAAATCTTCGGGAGTTGATGCGCCCAATAAACCCTGTTCGCCTGCTTTTTCCATCAGCGATGGCATAAGACCGGGTTCCAGTTTATCAATGCGGTCAATAATCGGCAAAACTTCTGTATCTAAAAACTGCAGACACATATCTCTCACCATTATTTGTTCTTCGTTAAAATCTTCCGGCGTAAAAGTTTCGAAAGCATTGCTTTCTTTAATAAGCCACTCGCCGCCTTTTAGTGTAGTAGCTGTTTGTGTTGTTGTGCTCATTGTGTTTATTTTTATAAGTTTCGAGTTACGGGTTTAAAGTTTCGGGTTGTAACTCTTTAATTGATTTATTATTTTTAATCTAACAAAGTTGAAATTTGCTATTAACGCAAAGGGTTTTCTAACGCGCAACCTCAGACTCGCAACCTTCAACTAAGATTCTCATACACCTTCTGCAATACTTCTTTAGCAATTTCTACCTGCCCATTAGTAACACCATGCAAGGCTTCATTTAAAGTTTGGTTAGCTACTTCCATAGTTTGCACCTGCATTTTTTCAGCCTCAGGCGTTATACATATTTTGTTTATTCGCCGATCATTTTTATTCGCCGTTCTTTTAACCAAACCAAGTTTTTCCAGGTTATCAACAAGTCTTGTAATACTTGGCTTATCTCTAAAAGTTGCATCGCACAATTGCTGTTGGCTTTGCCCATCCTCCTTCCACAAATGATAAAGTACACTCCACTGTTCGATCGTAATTTCAATACCGGCCTGTTTAAAATTCTTTTGCAGGCGTCGTGCAATAGCAGTACTTGCTTTGCCAGTAATAAAACTGTATAGTTCACTTCTCTTAAATTGGTTGTTGGGCATATAGTTGTTTAAACAACTAACTAAAGATAAACAATGATTTTAAATTGCAAAAAATTATTTTTGTTAAGGTTTGAAGTGAAAAGTTGGTACAACAAACAAGTTGTTGTCCTGGCAAAGACAGCAGCTATCGTCATCATCCTTGTGTCACTCTCTTGTACGGCATACCATTATTCAGCGTTTATGCAGGCATTTATTTTAATAGCAATTACACTTACTGTCCTTTATATTTCCCTCCTCATTTATTACAGATTTGCATTCACTGCTATCCCCCAATTTCAAAATACCAATTCAAAAAAACCAACTACATTTTTATCCATCATTATTCCTGCCTGCAACGAAGAGCAGCATATTGAAAGCTGTCTTCAATCTATTTTACAAAACAATTATCCTACACATTTACTGGAAATAATTGTAGTAGATGACCATTCTGAAGATGCAACTGCAGACTTGGTAAAAAAATACGGTTCACAAAACGTAAAATTAATTTCGCTAAGTGAACATGTCACCACAAAAATTAATTCTTACAAAAAGAAAGCAATAGAAGTAGCCGTAACGCAGGCAACCGGTACTTTAATAATTACAACCGATGCAGATTGTATTGTTCCAATAAAATGGCTGCAAACTATTGTTGCATTTTACGAAGAAAAAAATCCTGCTTTTATTGCAGCACCGGTTGCAATTGATTGTGGCTGGAGCTTTATACAAATTTTTCAAAGCTTGGATTTTATGACGTTGCAGGGAATAACCGCAGCCGTTGTAAATAAAAAACAAATGACCATGTGCAATGGAGCAAATATGGCTTATGAACGTGCTGTTTTTATTAAGGTGGGCGGCTTTGCAGGGATTGATAACATTGCCAGCGGAGATGATATGCTGTTGATGCATAAAATTTATAAACAATATCCTGATAGAGTTTTGTTTTTAAAAAGCTATAAAGTAATTATAAAAACAGCAGCAGTAAATACTATTAAAGAATTTTTTAACCAGCGCATTCGCTGGGCAAGCAAAGCAGAAAAATATGATGATAAAAGAATACTTCCGGTGTTGGTGTTGGTTTATTTCTTCAATGTGGTAATGTTTGTAATTCCAGTTTTAGGTATTTTTAATAATGCTCAATATTCAATATTCAATATTCAATGTTCAATGATGGGTGTATGGTTATGGCTGCTACTTTTAAAAATAATAGCAGAACTATTTTTTCTATTTCCGGTAGCGAACTTCTTTAATAAAAAAAGGTTGTTGTGGTTTTTTCCATGCATGCAACCGTTTCATATTTGCTACACAATTATAGCGGGTTGGATGGGTAAGTTTGGTAAATATTCCTGGAAGGAAAGAAACGTGGATTAAAACCTCGTAATTTTTTGTGATTCTTCTGTATTTATCTTTGCATCTCAGTGATTTACCACAATGATTTTTCAATTAAACGATAATGATATTTTATTTCCTGATACTGCCCTCGCAGAACGGGACGGTTTGCTTGCCATTGGCGGAGACTTAAGACCCGACCGTATTTTAGCAGCTTATAAAAGTGGTGTTTTCCCTTGGTTCAGCGATAATGATCCTATCTGTTGGTATGCGCCACATGAGCGCTGTGTAATTTTTCCATCAAAAATACACATAAGTAAAAGTATGCAGAAAAGCATGTGTGCAAAGGAATTTGATGTTACAACAAATAAAGCTTTTGCAGATGTTATTTCAGCCTGTAAAAATACGGAACGCAAAGGACAGCATGGAACCTGGATTACGGATGAAATGGAAGAAGCGTATAAAAAACTGCATACGCTGGGCATTGCAAAAAGTATAGAGGTTTGGCAAAACGACGAACTGGTTGGCGGCATGTATGGCCTTGAAATAAACAAGCTCTTTTGTGGTGAAAGTATGTTCAGCAGCGTAAGCAATGCGTCTAAAACAGCGATGATATGGCTTAGCACACAAAATAATTATACCTTAATTGATTGTCAGTTAAGGACCGATCATTTAATAAGCATGGGTGCAGAAATGATATCTCAGAAACAGTTTATGAATATTTTGAATAATTAAGAAGGATTATTTTTTGTTGGATTTTATAGGGTTTATTCCAATTAAATATTTTTGCTTGTACATTGCAATTACGGTAATATTTCAACAAAAAACTTTTGAAAGAAACAGAACATAACAAAATAAGCATCTGGAAAAAACTTATTAAAAATAAGACTGCTTTGGTTGGTTTGTTTATCATATTTTTCGAAATATTTATTTGACTTTTCGGTTATGTAATAGCGCCTGATGCTAGCGTAGATGCTGATTTACAGACAGTAGAAATACAATCAAAGCCGCTTGGTTACACTCAACAGTTTTTTAAAATCCCTATTAACAAAAGTTCAAATCAACCCTTTTTATCCGCTTTGTTTTTCGGAAAAGAAATAAAAGATAAATATTTACCCATAAAAAATTATAATATAATTGGAAAAGATATCGTTGTAAATAAATATGTAGATGAAGATACTGCAGTATTTCAAACATATAATATAAATGAGATTACATCCGGCAAAGCCGAAAAAATTAATGAACAAATAATTACTAAAAAATATTGGCTGGGCACCGATGCTTTTGGAAGAGATATGCTGAGTCGGTTAATTATTGGAACAAGAGTAAGTATGATGGTAGGTTTGATAGCTGTAGTAATTTCACTGAGTATTGGAGTTTTGTTGGGAGCTATGGCAGGCTATTACAGAGGTAAAACTGACGCAGCAATTATGTGGCTGATAAATGTTACATGGAGTATTCCAACATTGTTATTGGTATTTGCTATAACACTTGCATTGGGCAAAGGTTTCTGGCAAATATTTATCGCTGTTGGCCTAACCCTTTGGGTAAGCGTTGCCCGACTTGTACGAGGGCAGGTAATGGCTGTAAACGAAATGGAATATGTGCAGGCAGCAAGAGCATTGGGATACAAAGACAGCCGAATTATTTTTAGACACATTCTGCCAAATATCATCGGGCCGATTTTGGTTGTTGCCGCAGGTAATTTTGCTACGGCCATTATTATAGAAGCGGGGTTAAGTTTTTTGGGAATTGGCGTACAGCCACCCCAGCCAAGTTGGGGCTTAATGATCAAAGAAAATTACAACCTTATTATTACGCACAATGCAGCACAGGCAATTATTCCGGGTTTTGCTATCATGCTGTTGGTACTCGCTTTTAATTTAATTGGCACTGCGTTGAGAGATGCTGTGGATGTAAAGGGATGAGAATTGAGCTTTACGATTGTGGAGTTACCGGTGAGCGAAATCTACCATCCTAAATCTAATATCTAAAATCTACCATCAAATTTTTATCTTCGCAAAAATTATCCAAATATGTTACCAAAGTACAAACGTATTCTTTTAAAACTTTCCGGTGAATCTTTAATGGGCGATAAAAACTTTGGGCTAGACCCTGCTGTTATTGCACAATATGCACAGGAGATTAAGCAAATTACTGATATGGGTGTGCAGGTTGCTATAGTAATTGGCGGTGGTAATATTTACAGAGGGATGAATGAGGCTGAAACCGGAATTGAAAGAGCGCAGGGTGATTATATGGGCATGCTTGCAACGGTAATAAATGGCATGGCTTTGCAAAGTGGTTTGGAAAAAGCGGGAGTAGTTACAAGATTACAAAGCGCTATTAAAATGGAACAGATTGCTGAACCTTATATTCGTAGAAGAGCAATGAGGCATTTGGAAAAAGGCCGTGTGGTAATTTTTGGTGCAGGCACAGGAAACCCTTATTTTACTACGGATACGGCTGGTTCTTTAAGAGCCGTAGAAATAAAAGCAGACATCATTTTAAAAGGTACTAGAGTAGATGGTATTTATTCTGCTGACCCTGAGAAAGATCCTACTGCAACCAAATTTGGAAGAATATCTTTTGCAGATTGCATTTCTAAAAATCTGAAAGTAATGGATATGACAGCATTTACTTTGTGCATGGAAAATAATTTGCCAATTGTTGTTTTTGATATGAACAAAACTGGAAATCTTATGAGTGTTGTTATCGGTGAAAAAACCGGAACACTTGTGAGCTAATAATAGAAAATTAAAAACACAAAAGCCACAAATTTATTTGTGGCTTTTGTGTGTAAGAAATTGATTTTTATAAAAATTTATAAAACCCTTTAGTATTCTGACTATCTTTTACAAAAATTATAAAAACTAAAACAGACGTAATTTGGGGTAGTATTTGCTTGTTGAATTATAACAACCTCTTCCCTGTTCTAAAAATTACAACATTGATTACAGATTTATTTATACGTAAAAGAGTAGAAAAAAAGTAACGAAAATTATGGTATGTAGAAATTAACTGTTAAGATAACGTGAACCGTTTTTATGCGCTTAATAAAAAAAATACAAATTTTATTAGTTTAAAAAATATAGCGTTTTAGGTAAATTAATATTGTGTTTGCTTAATTAAAGTTTTACCTATGTACTTTGCATTTTAATTAACCAGCCATGGATTTTGAGAAAAAAATACGGATGCTTGTTTCAGAAAATGAGTTTTTGCTATTGCAACTGGAAGATATAAATCTGGAGTTAAAAAAGAAAGAGGAAGAAATTGATATGCTTGCAGACGACATTGACACTGCAGCATCTTTGAGGAGTATGATAGAAGGTAACCTTTTAGAGATAGAGCAGTTAAAATATGACAACCAACAGACTAATCAAAAAAGTTTTGGATTGCAAATGATGAATGAAGAACTTGAAGAAGATTTATTAACGCAAATAAAGGGAAGGCAAAAAGAGCAAAAGGCGATAAAAGAAATGGTTGGCGTAAAGGCAAATTTAGAAGTAATTACAGAAGAATTAAATGAAGCCGCTGCATTGTATAAAATGTTGCAGTCACTGCAAAAAAAATTATCAGAAGCTACAAGTATAGCATCACTTACAGAAATTGAAAACTATGAATTAAAAAAAGAAATACAAGAACAAAAAGAATTAATTAAACTTTTAAAGATTAAAAAAATTGTTTGATCAGGCAATAAAATAAAAATTAAAATGAATTCAATAGCAGATATCAGAAAAGATTATAAGCTACGCTCTTTTTTAGAGGCAGAAGCAGCATCCAATCCCTTTGTGCAGTTTACAGAATGGTGGAATGATGCACTGGCTAGTAATATAGATGAAGTGAATGCCATGACGCTTGCCACGGTAAACGCAGCCGGAAAACCATCTGCACGAATTGTTTTGCTAAAAGGTATGAGTGAAAAAGGATATGAGTTTTACACAAATTACGAAAGCCACAAAGCAAAGGAAATGGCAGGTAACAGCAACGTTGCGCTCGTATTTTTCTGGAAAGAACTGGAACGCCAAATTAGAATTGAAGGCACTGTAAAAAAAGCTACGGAAGATGTAAGTGATATTTATTTTAACAGCCGCCCCGAAGAAAGCAGAATTGGCGCATGGTCATCACCACAAAGTAAAATTATACCTTCAAGAGAAATTTTAGAGGATAATGTAATTGCAAATAAAACAAGGTTTGAGGGTAAAGAAATAACCAGACCAACTTTTTGGGGAGGTTATATTGTTCAACCCGTTTTGTTTGAATTTTGGCAGGGCCG
>JANLVW010000629.1:0-2433 GCA_031364205.1 Ferruginibacter sp. | reverse complement strand
GTTATCACAAATTTCATTTAACTCATTTGCAAAAACACCCAACTTTACCTGCGTTAAAATATTAAGTTTAGTAGCTGTAATTTTTAAAAGTTCATTTTTAAAAGTTTTTATATCATTTTCAGCAATAGCTTTTAAATCAACAATATTCATAACAATAATTGGATCTTCAAAGTTTGGCATTAATTCATATACATTAAAAAGTAAAACATCTGCATTTATGATCTGCGCCATTTTTAAGGCATACATTGATGCGTTTAACGCATTTGAAGAAAAATCTGTTGCTACAATAATTGTTTTCATTTACTTACTTTATTTAGTGAAGATTTAAATACTGATTTTTGACCATCAGTCATTTCAGTTATTTATAAATTTTTCTTTTGAATTGTATCATTTTCAATTTTAAAGTATCATATATCAAGCCGATAAACAATACCAAGGTTGCAAGGATTAAAACTTTTAATTGTAATTTTTGATATAACAGGCCAGCTGAAATGCCCCCAATAAAAAAGAAAATAATAATTGTTAACCGCAATTTTATGGAGGCATATAATTTTATTTTTTGTAGTGCTTTTTTATAAAAGAAAAGTTGAGATAATTCAATGCCTAAATCTGTAAAAAGACCTGTTAAATGCGTAGTACGTACTGTAGCATCAGATATTTTTGTGACCAAAGAATTTTGTAACCCCATTGCAAACAATAAAATACAAACAATAAAATTGGCGTAGTTTTCAATTGAGTTTTTTCCTAAGCTGGCAACAAACAAAAGCAACAATATTTCAATAACAATTGGAAGGATATAAGTTTTATTTTCATTTTTTAAAGCAACGTATTCCACCAGTAAACTGGAGATAAAAGCACCTAAAAAGAAAAATAAAATATATAAAAAGTAAACCAATCCTTTCCAAAAATGCACCTGAAACACCTCATCTACAAAATAGGCAAAATGCCCCGTAACATTTGTGGTAAGCTGTTTAACAGCTAAAAAACCGGCAACGTTTACTATTCCTGCTACAAAAGAAAGTAATGATGCAATTTGTAAATTGTGTTTTACCGTTCTTGTTTTTCCTTGATGCCTAAACACCTTTTTGTATTTTATTTACCATATAATCGAAAATATAAGGTGTTCACCGTAAGCCCCGTAGTATATTAGAAATTGTTTCATGGTTTAATTTTATTTGATACTACTATTACTTATTCACAAATCTTAAAATCAACGCATAAATTATTAAAATAAAAAAATATAAATGAGGATATTATATTTTGGTGACCAGTTAAACAGAAAAATATCAAGTTTTCTTATCAGCAGCCCTCATCCCAATAAGTCTATCAATATGAAACAGGTATTAAAAAATTCATCAAATCATTTTGATTGTTAATTTTTAAAACAACAACATTACTTTTCCAATAGAACGTAAGTCGCCACCTACTAATATTTTTTCAAAATTTATCCTTCTTTTCAAAATTTACTTTACATTTTTCCCCAACGTTTCCACCTCATTCAGCCATTGTTTTCTCTTTTTATCATCAGAAGTTTTTATTGGTCCAAATGCCGTAATCTTAACAGGCTTTATTCCGCAGAATTCCAAAACTGCTTTTCTCATTGAATTATGGCCTGCATTTTTATATACCAAAAAATTATACCACTTCGGCGTATCCATCGTTACGATGAGCCTTGCGGTTTTACCTTTTAATAATTTATCCCAAAAGAGATCATCTTTGTGGTATTTGAAAGCATAACCCGGAAGAAAAACCCTATCAATGAAGCCTTTCAGCAATGCAGGATAAGTACCCCACCAGGTAGGATAAACAAAAACCAGGTGAGTTGCTTCTAAAATATTCTGTTGCATTTTTAATAAATCAGGTTCAAGTTCTGTAATCTGTCTATATCCCTTGCTTAAATTTAAACCGAAATTTAAATCAGCAAGATGAATAAGCTTACAATTTGCGCCAGACAGCTGTACTCCCTTTTTATAGCTTTCTGCTAATGCAAAACAAAAACTTTCCTTATCGGGGTGCCCATTGATGATTAATATTTTTTTCACTTTAAATTATTGTTGTTATTTATACAGGCATTAATATTTTTTTATTTTGTCTTACTAATAATTACTTTTAAATCCTCTTCCTTAAATTGTATTAAATCTACTACTCCCAATTATACGAGAAACTCCATAAATAACAGCAGGTAGTAAAAACCAAAATCCTTTAATATTAATGGAGCGGATTTAAACAATTCTGTTGATAGAAATAAATTCATTAATGAAAAACTTACTATTCCTTTCCTCGCATTTTAACTTTAAAAATAATTTTCATATTTTTTACTTTTAGTTTATCAACTGCGCATGAATAATGAATAATTGCACAACTATTTTATCGGAGAAACATTCAATATTTTACAAAGAATTTTTGAATTTAATATTAAAATATGTAGTGAAG
>JANLVW010000606.1:0-10180 GCA_031364205.1 Ferruginibacter sp. | reverse complement strand
AAGGCGAATTAAAGAATTCTGAAAATGATTAAAAACCAATTTCAAATATCAATCTAAATAAATGCAAAGAATTATATTATTGATAGTTACTTTTTTTATCATTCAGTATGGTAAAAGCCAGGATAGCATTACCGTAAAATTTAAAAATCAATATAAATCAGAGGCTAAAAAGATTGTGGTTTCTTTTAAGGGCATTAATTATACGCCAGATGATAAAGGCCTTCTCACTTTTCCAGTAAACAAAACTGATACCTTCAGTGTATCTGGTAAAGATTACAACTTGCAACAGTTTTCATTATCAAAGATTGAAGAAAATAATATTATTACTGTAAAGAAAAAATTTACTTGGAAGGATTTATTAACCCCGATGTTTTATATAATATTCGGTGGAATTTGGTTCGTTATTTTTGTAATTTTTGCAGAAACTGGTTTGTTTGCGGGCTTTTTTTTACCCGGCGATTCTTTGTTATTTGTAGCCGGCATTTATAGTTTCGATCTGGTAAACAGCGGTCTTGGTTTTAATGGGGGTCCTTTTTTAAATTTAGTGGTACTAGGAGTAATAATTTCAATAGCCGGTATTATTGGAAACTTTGTAGGATATTGGTTTGGCAGAAAAAGTGGACCTTTTCTTTTTGAAAGAAAAGATACTTTTTTCTTTCGCAAAAAATATCTTTTTCAGGCTAAAGATTTTTATGAAAAACATGGTGGCGGTGCAATTGTTATGGCAAGGTTTTTACCGATTGTAAGAACCTTTGCGCCCATAGTTGCAGGTATTGTGGGTATGGAAAAGAAAAAATTTACTTACTATAACATTATAGGTTGCGTAGCCTGGGTTTTTGTAATGTTGTTTGCAGGTCATTATCTGCAGGAGCTTTTTTTAAAGCAATTTGATTTTGATTTGCGGGAACACCTGGAAGTAATTGTTGTCGGTATAGTTTTAGTTACCACAGGGCCGGTAATTTTAAAATTAATTTTCGGAAAATCATCAGCACCAAAAGAAAAAATCTAATTGCTCTTACATGCAAAAAACTTCTTCTGATTCTGTTTTTAATATTGTTGTGCTCGTAGCAGCACTGGGTTACTTTGTAGATATTTATGATCTGCTTTTGTTTAACATCGTAAGGGTTGATAGCCTTACTGACCTTCGCTTAAATGCAGCGCAAATAAAGTCAGCAGGAGAATTTATTATCAGCATACAAATGATTGGTCTACTTATCGGCGGTATTATCTGGGGAGTGCTTGGTGATAAAAAAGGAAGGTTAAGTGTATTGTTTGGTTCAATTATTTTATACAGCATTGCTAATATTGTAAATGGTTTTGTACAAACTCCCAATCAATATGCATTGGTCCGATTCGTAGCAGGGCTGGGGCTTGCAGGCGAATTAGGTGCCGGTATTACTTTAGTAAGTGAACTTGTTTCAAAAGAAAAAAGAGGATTGAGTACTTCGCTTGTCGCAGGCATAGGTTTAACGGGGGCCGTTGTAGCTTATTTTATCTCCTTAAAATTTCATTGGCGCACCTGCTATTTTATCGGTGGAGGATTAGGTTTTTGTCTCTTGCTGTTGCGTGTTTCGGTCTTTGAAAGTGGTATGTATAATGCCGTAAAAGAAATGAAAATTGCAAAGGGAAATTTCCTGATGTTTTTTAATAAAAGATCTCGTTTTAAAAAATATTTATTAGCTATTTTGATAGGATTACCTACATGGTATGTTATTGGAATACTTATCGCTTTCTCAAATAATTTTGGGGAGCAATTTGGGTTAAGTGAAAAAATATTGCCCAAAAAAGCAACCATGTTTGCATACGTTGGTATTGCATTGGGGGATGTATTAGTAGGGCTGCTCAGCCATTGGTTAAAGAGTAGAAGAAAAGCATTATTCATATTCTTTTCATTTACAGTAATTTCCATATCATTTTATTTTATGCAGAATGGCAAAGGTGGAGCATCTGCTATGTATTTAATTTGTGCGGCAATGGGTTTTAGTACCGGCTTTTGGGCCATTTTTGTAACCATGGCGGCTGAGCAGTTTGGTACCAATTTAAGAGCAAGCGCAGCAACTACAATACCTAACATGGTTAGAGGTTCATTGCCCTTAATGTTATTGCTGTTTAATGGATTTCAAAATTTTACCACCTATATAAATGCTGCAATTTGGGTAGGAATTATTGTAATGACGGTGAGTATTACAGCGGCATATTTTACAAAAGAAACTTTTGGTAAAGACCTTAATTTTATTGAAGAATAAAGTAAATTATCTTGGCAAAAAAAATCCTTATAATTCGTTTTTCATCTATTGGAGATATTGTACTGGCAAGCCCGGTATTTCGTTGCGTAAAAAAACAATTAACTGATGCTGAAGTACATTTTCTTACAAAAATTTCTTACAAAATTGTAACTGCCGCAAATCCTTATATTGATAAATTTTTTTATTATGATGATAATATGGAAGAACTTTTGGCAAGGTTAAAAGCAGAAAATTATGATCATGTTATAGACTTACACAACAACATTCGCAGCAATAAAATTAAAAGAATACTTTCTGTAGATACACATACAATAGACAAACTTACTTTTAAAAAATTTTTGCTTACGCAGTTAAATATTGATGTGATGCCTGATAGGCATATTACACAACGCAGTCTTGATACTGTTTTTGCGCTGGGTGTTAAAGACGATGGTGGTGGTCTGGATTATTTTATTGCAAAAGAATATGAACTAAAGCGGGATGATATTCCCACAAGTCACCTTGCAGGATTTATTGTAATAGTAATTGGCGCTACTTATTTTACCAAACGTTTTCCTGTTCATAAAATTTTAGAGCTCTGCGGTAAAATTAATCATCCAATTATTTTGCTTGGTGGTAAAGAAGATGAAGCAAATGGAAAAATTATTTCTGATTTTGATTCTGTAAAAATATATAATGCCTGCGGGAAGTTTAATATAAGTGAGTCTGCAGATATTATTAAAAAGGCAAAACTCGTTATTAGCAATGATACGGGTATGGAATATATAGCCTGTGCGCTCAAACGGCCTTTAATTGCACTTTGGGGTGGCACAACACCGGACCTTGATGTAGAACCGTACTACGGCAGCAATTTTTTGCGTAACCTGCAAAAGCCGGTATACGAAAACGTTGTACTTAACTTAAAATGCCAGCCTTGCAGCAAATATGGCTTAAACAAATGTCCGCTCGAACATTTTAAGTGTATGGAAAAAATAAATATTGATGTGCTGGTCGAAAAAGTAAAACAAAAAATCTAATTAGACATTTAACAAAGCCCCAAAGCGTTTACAAACTGCTGTTAATTGATTACTAATTATACTTCTTTTAATATCTTGTATTAAAAGATTTTTGTTCTTTTGTTTCTTTGAAAACTGCTTTTCCATGAAAATTTTCTCTCTTATTTTTCTCTCATTATTTATCTATTTGCTACCTATGGCGCAGGTTAATACAAATGTTTATTGGACGGAGCAGACAGAAATGAACAAAAGCAATACTATTTATTATAATACAACAAAAAATTTACTCTGGGATGATTTTAAAGGAGTGCCTGTTTCGTCAGGTCCCGTTGCTGCTATTACTGCATCAGGTTTTGGATACAAGGCAAACATGAATTCATCTAATGGCAAAGGAGAAATAAATGTTGCAGTTTATTGTTATTTTAATAAAAAAGGATCTTGGGTAAAACCAGGAAAAACAACTACGTATATTTTAAATCATGAGCAGCATCATTTTGATGTAAGCTATCTGGCTGCAGGCATCTTTATAAACAAATTAAAAAATATGGTTATCACCACATCAAACTGCAATACAGTTTTGCCAAAAATTTACAAAGAATGTTGTGATATAATGAATAAAATGCAGGATGATTATGATGGACAAACCATGAACGGACAACTTGAAGACAAACAAAAAAAATGGAATATTTTTTTTGCTGAAAAAGTTCCTCTGATTACAAAGTAACAATCAATACAGGTATTTTTAATTCATGCCTCACAGCATTAACCGTTTCGCCATAAATAATATCTTTTACCCCTGAATGACCATGGGCACCCATTACAATTAAATCAGCCTTTTTCTCCTTCACAATCCGGACAATTTCTTTTACCCTGCTTTTGTAACCAACTTCTGCCGTAACCTTTAAGCCTTTTGCCTGAAGCTGGTTTACATATTGTTCAAGTTGTTCTTTATCCTTGGTAGTTTCATTATCATTGCTGTTTTCACCCAATAAATTTGCGGAAGCACTTTCCACTATATGTATTATTAAATAGTTTGAATTTTCGTTACCCTGGCCCAAGGCGTAAGCAATTATTTTATGGTCATCTTTACTGAAATCCAAAGCTATTGCAATGTTATTGTATGTTGGTATTACCAACTCGGGCAACAGATTTACTGCGCTATGCATAGCAATTGATTTTTGTGCAATCTTATATTTAAATAATGGAAAAAATGTAATGTAAATAAGGATGCTGCCAAAAAATATTGCAGTAGCTATTAACAATATTTTTGGCCAAACGGCATCAGCATCAAATATGACGATAGACTTCTCTACAAGTAACCTCAAATTTAAATAAACAAGAATAGCAGCAATTGCTCCTGCAGTTATTTTAGTAAGATTATTTATAGCAAATTTGCCCATTGTTTTTTTATCACTCACAAAATATATTAATGGAATTACTGCAAACCCCAGTTGCATACTTAATATTACCTGGCTCATTATCAAAAGGCTTCCCACTTCTTTTTCTCCATAAATTAATATTACAATTAATGCAGGCACAATGGCTACCATTCTCGTTATCAGTCTGCGCAGCAAAGGATTTATTCTTAAGCTTAAATAACCTTCCATAATAATTTGTCCGGCAAGTGTTCCAGTTACAGTACTGCTTTGCCCTGCCGCAATTAGTGCCACCGCAAAAAGTATAGGCGCTGATTTCCCCAAAAAAGAAGGGAGCAGTTCATGTGCATCCTGTATTTCTTTTGTGCCTGCATATTCCGTCCCAAAAAATAAAGTGCCTGCCAATACAAGTATAGCAGCGTTCACGAAAAAGGCAAGATTAAGTGCAATTGTTGTATCTATTCTGTTGAACTTTATGGCCTGCTTAATACCAAAATCTGTCCGGTCAATTTTTCTGGATTGTACCAGTGCTGAATGTAAATAAAGGTTGTGTGGCATTACCGTTGCGCCAATAATGCCTACGGCTAAAAAAAGAGCAGTTTCGTTATGAGGATTTGTTTTATCAGGAAATGTGGGCAAAAACCCTTTTACAATTTCACTAACATCTGGCGCAGCCATTAATATTTGTATAAAAAAGGCAACAAAAATTACACCTACTAACGCAATTATAAATGCTTCCATTTTCCTCATACCAAGTTTTTGTAAATAGAGCAACAAAAACGTATCTAAAACTGTAATACTAACGCCCCAAACCAATGGTAAGCCCGTTAGTAATTGTATGCCAATTGCCATTCCTAAAACCTCAGCAAGATCGCAGGCTGCTATTGCTACTTCTGCCAATAAATACAAAATAAAATTTACTCCTCTAGGATAAGTTTCTCTGTTTGCCTGTGCAAGATCTCTTCCTCTCACAATACCAAGCCGGGCTGATAAGCCCTGTAACAGCAATGCCATAAGGTTACTCATCAACAATACCCAAATCAACGCAAAACCATAAGTGCTGCCGCCTTCTATATCTGTTGCCCAATTACCGGGATCCATATAACCAACGCTTATTAAATAAGCCGGTCCTAAAAATGAAAATATTTTTCTTAATCCTTTTTTAGGGATAGTTGTATCAACACTATTATAAACTTCACTCAGCGATTTGTAAGGCAAATCTTTTTTTATCATACATCTAAAGGTCTAAACTTCACTAATAAGAATTATAAAGTTAGACAAATCTAATAATAAATTCCTGTTCATTTTATTCTGGAAAAAACTTTTTGTCTCGAAACAAAATTACTTATTTATAAATATGTGAGCTAAAAACATCCTTCGCTTTTTTTAATTATTCCTTTTTATATTGCAGTTCATTAAATAAAAAAAAATGAATTTTAAAAGTTATGAAGTTCCTTATTTGGTAGATCCTGCATATTTAAAGAAATCAGCCTATTTTTCAATGGAATTTGCAGTTCATCAGCCATTAAAAATATATAGTGGTGGGTTAGGTTATTTAAGCGGCTCTCATCTTAGAAGCGCTTATGAATTAAGACAAAATCTTGTGGGAATTGGTATACTTTGGAAGTATGGATATTATGACCAGGCCCGCAATCCAGATCAAACATTGCAGGTACAGTGGAATGAAAAAATTTATAATTTTTTAGAAGATACCGGAATTAAATTTCAGATAACAATACATGAACATCCTGTTTGGGTAAAGGTTTTTTATTTAAACCCCGAAACTTTTAAAAGCGCACCACTCTTTTTATTAAGCACAGATCTACCTGAAAACGATTTTGTTTCTCAAACTATAACTCACAGGTTGTACGATGCAAATGTTGCTACAAAAGTGGCTCAGTTTATTTTGCTTGGTGTTGGTGGTGCAAAGTTGATGGATGAATTAAATTTTAATCCTGATGTATATCATTTAAATGAGGCACACGCTGTAAGTTCTGCATTTTATCTTTATCAAAAATTTGGTAAAAATAAAGAGGAAGTAAAAAAGCGTCTGGTGTTTACAACCCATACACCGGAAGAAGCAGGGAATGAAAAACATGATATGTATTTGTGTGAAAAGATGGGTTATTTCTGCGGTTTATCTTTAGATGAAGTAAGGGCATTAACGGGTATTATGGATAATGAGTTTAACCATTCTCTTGCTGCATTGCGTTTTGCAAGATTGGCAAATGGTGTAAGCCAGCTCCATGGTGAGGTAAGCAGAAAAATGTGGAGTAAATACGAAAATATTTGTGAGATAAAAGCAATAACGAATGCGCAAAACTGGCATTATTGGGCAGATAAGCAATTGTATAATTTTGCTGATACACATAACGATGATGGTTTTATTGACAGAAAAAGATACCTTAAAAAAAGAGCTTTTGAATTGGTAGCTGACCAGTCTGGTAAAGTGATGAACCCTGATGTGCTTACCATTGTATGGGCAAGGCGATTTGCCGGTTACAAACGTGCAGAACTTATTACCAGAAACCAGGAGAAATTTCAGGAATTAATGGCAAATACCAAATACCCGGTACAGATTATTTGGGCCGGAAAGCCTTACCCTGTTGATTATCCTGCAATCAGCGATTTTAATTTTCTTGTAAATTTAAGTAAGCAGTTTCCTAATGTTGCTGTATGTGTGGGCTATGAACTTACATTGAGTAAAAGGTTAAAACAGGCGTCTGATGTTTGGCTGAATAATCCCCGTGTTCCAAGAGAAGCAAGTGGTACTAGCGGAATGACAGCAGCAATGAATGGTGCAGTAAATTTTAGTACAAATGATGGTTGGATTTGTGAATTTATTAATCATGGTAATAATGGTTTTCAATTCCACCTGCTGATTATGATAATATGGGAACACATGAGCAGGATGAATACGATCTGGAAAAAATGTATGAAATTCTGGAAAACCAAATACTGCCAATGTATTATGAAAACGCAAACGTATGGCGCAAGATTGTTAAGAACGGAATGCATGATGTAAGATGGCAGTTTGACAGCAACAGAATGGCAAAAGAATATTACGATATAATGTACAACGGATAACCGCTTTGCTTTTGTAATAAAATAAAATTTTCTTCTCGCCTTTAGCGGGAAGTTTTTTATTTGGAAGACAGCTATAATATTCATTTCCCAAAATAATATTAAACCATTTAATTTTTACTATGGATAATTTTATAAAAAATATTGAAGTTCGGTGGTCTGATCTTGATCCGAATTTTCATGTATTACATTCAAAATATTATGATTTTGGAGCTTATTGCCGAATGGCATTTTTAGTAGAAAATGGTTTAAGCCCAGCTATAATGTTAGAGCATAAAATTGGTCCAATATTGTTTAGAGAGGAGTGTGTTTTTAAAAGAGAAATCTTTTTTGGAGATAAGGTTACAGTTAATGTTAAGGTTGATAAAGTGACTGCTGATTTTGGGCGCTGGACAATGATACATGAAATTTATAAAAATGATGAAACTCTTGCTGCAATTATAACTGCAGATGGTGCATGGTTAAATACCTCAATCAGAAAACTTACTGTTCCACCTGCGGTTGTAATCTCATTATTTGAAATTTCCCCAAAAACAGCATCGTTTAAAATTTCTTAGTTTCTTAATGGATTGAATTTTCCAACATGATTGCCAGAACCGTAAATCTTTATAAAAATGCTTACAGTGGTCTTACCAAGAAAGTATGGCTATTAAGTATTGTAATGCTCATAAACCGGAGCGGAACGATGGTGTTGGCTTTTATGACTTTGTATTGTAATCACCTGGGCTATACATTAAAACAAGGTGGTTATGTTGTTGCGGTTTATGGTTTGGGTTCCATTTTTGGTGCGTTAATTGGCGGAAAAATAAGTGACCGTTTTGGCTTTTATTATGTACAATTTGGCGCATTGTTTTTAGGTGGAATAATGTTTATTGTTTTAGGGCAGATGAATTCATATCTATCTATTATTATTTGTACGTTCATTTTAAGCATGATCAATGAAAGTTTTCGGCCTGCAAACGCTACTGCAATTGCGCTTTACAGTACTCCGGAAAACAGAACGCAATCTTTTTCTCTTGTAAGACTCTCAATAAATTTAGGGTGGGGGATAGGCAGCGCAATAGGTGGCTTGCTGGCAGCTATAAATTATAAATTATTATTCTGGGTAGACGGATTCACCAATATTTCCGCGGCGTTTATGCTGATTGCAATACTGCCAAAAATTACAAAATTGCAGCAGCATAAATCAACCTCTGATAAACCTGTTGCTGCAAAAGTAAATTCGCCTTATAGAGATAAAAAATTTCTTTATTTTTTGGTTATTCAGATATTGTTTGCAGCATGCTTTTTTCAGCTTTTTACAAATATTCCCTTGTACTTTAAGCAGGTTTTGCTTTTAAGTGAATTCAATATTGGTTTGATTTTATCTGCTAATGGAATTTTAATTGCTTTGTTTGAAATGGTGCTGGTATTTAAACTGGAAGGAAGGCGTCCCTATTTAATTTTGATGAGTTACGGCTGTATATTAATGGGCTTGGCTTTTATGATGCTGAACGTTCCTTTTATGAGCGGTGTTTTAGTTGCTGTAAGCTGCATGGGTTTAATTACAATTGCTGAAATGGTTTCTATGCCGTTTATGAATAGTTTTTATATTGAAAGAAGCACTGCAAAAACCCGTGGCAGTTATGCAGGAATGTACACTATGGGCTGGAGTATTGCTCAGGTTATCGGAAGTAGTTTAGGTTCTTTATACGCACAACGTTTTGGTTTTTTTAGTTTGTGGTTTACGGTCGCATCAATTTGTACGTTTGCCGCAGCTGGCTTTTACTGGCTGCAAAAAAGAGATTGGCAATAGAATAATTTAAACTGCCCAACATTTATTTTTAAAACAGTCTAAATTATTGCATACATACAAAAGCCTCCGCTGACGTGGAGGCTTTTGTATGTAAATTCTGCTTTTGTTTATTGAAATACCGAATTAGCTGTAGATTTTATTGTAAGTGGAACTGATTGCCCCATCATATCTAGAGTACCATTTACATCATTGTTTAAAGTACTTTTTTTAACCAAAAAAGTTTTCGTATCCACTATAATTACACCTTCGCCAGTGCCGTCCATCGCAATTTCAAACTTCATCCCTTGAGCTTCTTTAAGGATTGTTCCATTGCTTTTAGTTTTTATGGCTATAGTAGCAACATTTGCAACAATACTTTGTAATTCAAAGTTTTTTAATCCCTTCATTCCTGCTTCATTTACAGAGTCTGACCACTTATCGCCTACTTTTTTACCATTGGGAATGTAAAAAAATACTGCTGCTGTCGAGGCTTCAGCAGAATTTGCATTACCCATTAAACTCGCCATAGGGTTTGTTTCATCTGCTATAATCACTTTTTTATTTGTTTCTGTAACCTTACCAGTATATTTATCTATAATAACTGTTGCAGGCACGTCAAGCATTTTGCTCATCTCTTTTCCAGCTACAGTTTCTCTATCCTCTTTTTTATCTGAGTCAAAGTTTACTGTCTGGCCCATACCATCC
>JANLVW010000595.1:0-7379 GCA_031364205.1 Ferruginibacter sp. | reverse complement strand
TTTTGACATCTTCTTTTTTCAGTTCCGTTAAAAGTCTGCGGTCTTTGTCTTGCGCGGTGAAAAGAAAATTTACCAATTCAAATCAAGATAAAAAATCGTATGGTATTAAAGACTGTAGCAATTCTATAGGCACTTTTTAATTGAGGAATGCTCATCTTCTACCAAAAACCCCTATTTTTGCGCTCCGAAAAGATAAATCTTTTTAGACATTTCCCACACGGCTCCATAAGTTTCCGACATTTCGGAACGCCAGCAGGGAGTAACAATAAACAAGTTATATAATGCCAAAGGTAAAAACAAACAGCAGCGCAAAAAAGCGCTTTAAAGTTACCGGTACAGGAAAAATCGTTTTCCAAAAACCTTTCAAACGCCACATTCTTACAAAAAAATCTACCAAGCGTAAGCGTGCTATGCGTAAAGATGGACAGGTAGATTCTACACAAATGTATTTTGTAAGAAGATTGCTTGGATTGAAATAATGTACCCTTTGTTGTAGCACAATGCATCAACATCACAACTAAAAACTTTAAAAAAAATTAAATATGCCACGTTCAGTAAATTCTGTAGCCAGTAGGGCCCGCAGAAAAAGAATTTTAAAAGCCGCAAAAGGTTATTACGGTAAGCGTAAAAATGTATATACCGTTGCCAAAAACGTAATGGAAAAAGGTCTTACATACAGTTATGTAGGCCGTAAATTAAAGAAGCGTGAATTCCGTACATTATGGATTGCCCGTATTAATGCAGCAGTACGTGAAGAAGGAATGATTTACAGTGAATTTATTCATAAGATTGCGGAAAAAGGTATTGACCTCAACCGTAAAATGCTTGCAGACCTCGCAATGAATGAGCCAGTAGCTTTCAAAGCATTAGTGGCATCTGTAAAATAAGTTTTGAGTTTTTAAAAGAGTGTAAAAAAGATGCTGTCTCAAAAAAAAAGGGTCAGTTTCTTTTAATTTTATTTTCTGCATTTAATATTGTCGGACAAATTTTTTAGAATTGATTCTAATGTGTTTCAATTTTAAAAAAAATCAAAAAGCAGCTTTTTAGGCTGCTTTTTTCCTTATGTTTTGCGCTATTGCTAATAATTCCCATTCTACTGCTACTTTTTCTTTACCTCTTAGCATAAAACGTTTAAACCCGTGTTTTTGCTTTATGTTTCCAAAAATAGTTTCTACATCCCAACATCGTTTTTTGCGGTGTTTTATTCCATCTTCGCTGTTAAGTAATTGATGTGCTGTAGCTTTTTGTTTTGCAACCGTTCATTTATTTCTATTGTTCTGTTTGTTTTTGATTTGTGACATGCGCCATTTAATGGGTAGTTAAAACAACTTTTGGCTTGATACCTTTTTAGTTTTTGTATAAAGCCTGTACTGGTTTTTCTCGTTACTTCACCAATGTAATCCATCGTTTGGCCCATCGGGCAGATAAAACAATCCTTCTCTTTATTGTAAAATAATTTGTCTGCAGTAAAAGGTTTATCATTGCCATGGTTGCTTTTTTGTTCCTTATCAAACATACCATACTTCACATAGGCTTTAATATTTTTATCTTCTAATAATGTATAATTTTCTTTTGAGCCATAACCTGCATCGGCAGTAAGGGTTGTTGGAGCTTTACCATAACTGGCTTCATGTTGGGCTATATGTTTTGGTAAGGTTGTAGTATCAGTAGTGTTTGGGTATATACCGTAATTTACAATGTATTGATTAGAGGATGTTACCTGAACATTATAAGCTGCTTTTAATTGCCCGTTCTTCATGTGGTCTTCTTTCATACGCATAAACGTTGCGTCTGTATCTGTTTTGCTGTAACTGTTGCGCTCTCCCAAAACAGCTTCCTGATCTTCATACTTTTTTATATTGGCAGGATAATTTTTGGTTACATACTGCAGTTTTGCTTTTACTTTTTTATCAACCAAGGTGTTTTTACTTAATACCTCATTTAATTTATCTACTGTTGCTTTTACCTTCTCTGTATCTATAGTGGTAAAATCCGGAGGCTCAGGCAAATTATCTTCATCGGCTGCTACACTCTGTGCATAAAGCCAGATATCGGTAAGCTGCTTTTTCATTTTTTCTTTGTTGGTAGCAATGGCTTTCTTCCAAACAAAGGTATAGCGGTTGGCATCTGCCTGGCGGCAGGCAGGTTGGCTTCTATTTTAGTACCATCTACAAAAACATCTTCTATACTTAACAAACCTTCACCTGCCAATAATTTTACTCCTTCTTCAAAGACACTGCGCAAGGTATCTTTTAGACGCACACCTCTAAAACGATTGATGGTATTATGATCAGGATAACTCATAGCACTTAACCACATATAATGAATGTTTTCTTTGCAGGCAGCTTCTAACTTACGGCTGCTGTAAGTATTGCTTAAATACCCATAAACCATCAGCTTTAAAAGCATTTGTGAATGATAGCTTGAACTGCCCGTTACACTGTAAGCATCTGTTAACTTAGAGATATTTATACGGTTAATGACATCATTGACTATTCTGACCGGATGACCAACGGAAACCAACTCATCCAATGAAGGAGGTAGCAGTAAAACCTGCTGTTGATTATAGGGCTTGAAAGTGGGAATAATACGTTTCATATACAGATATAATATGTAATATTAATATATGAAAAACAATTGATTGAATAAAGTAATTGCTAAGAAACTTACCAACAATTTAGGCAAGTAATGGGCATAAAAAAGACATTAACATAAGGTACAGTTTGGGCAACTAAATCATTTAATGAGGCAACTAATTAAACGGTTTCCTTCTCAAAGTTTAAATAGAGAGAAAAAACCCACTGATCTTCAAAAAATAAATTTAAAATTAATTCACTTGCGCTCCGACTTCCACAATTTCATCCATACTGATAGCACTGTGGCTTTCATCATACACACATTTACCGTCTTTAATAATTAATACCTGAGGCGAGGCATGTTCTACTTGAAATTCTTCAGCAATTTTTGAAGATATATTTCGGTGTGCAATAAGATCTAGATAATTAAAATCTATGCCCTGTGGTTCTTCTGCTCTTTCCAAACGGCTTTTTGCCATACTGCTGATGGAGCATTTTGTGCTGTGTTTAAAAATCACCTGCGGCTTTTCAGCTGAACGTTTTTTTATTTCCTCCAGACCTTCTTCGTTTGTAAATTCTTTCCAGTTCATGTGTATATTTTAATGTATGATTCCCTGACTATTTGGGCAACCTATTTTACGACTGCTTCCGCAACCTGTAAACAAAATTACTAAAGTAAACAGTGCAACAAATGCAAAGATTATTTTTTTCATACCTAACAATTTATAAAAATCAAATTTAATTTATTCTGTTAAACGAAATTAATCATCATTTATTATTAGCATATGCTTAAGTTTTATTCAAAGATGTATATTGCAGTTATTAATACTTCTTACAATAATCCTCAGCTATGCTTGAACTTACAAGACCAATTGCCTTTATAGATCTTGAAACTACCGGAGTAAACCTGACCAACGACAGAATTGTTGAATTAGCTATTGTAAAAATAATGGCAGATGGTACCCGAATAGCGAAACGCAGATTGATAAATCCCCAAATGCCTATTCCACAAGTTACCAGCAATATACATGGTATTACGGATGATATGGTAAAAGATGCACCTACTTTTAAACAAATGTCAAATGAAATTAGGCAGTTTTTAGAAAATTGCGATCTAGGGGGTTATAACAGCAACAGGTTTGATATACCCATGTTAATGGAAGAATTTTTAAGAGCAGGTGTAGATGTAGATTTAAGCAATCGTCGCATGATAGATGTTCAGCATATATTTTATACCATGCAGCCACGCACCCTTTCAGCCGCTTATCAATTTTTTTGCGAAAAGGAACTTGTTGATGCACACAGTGCCGAAGCTGATATAAATGCCACCATTGAGGTATTGGAAGCGCAACTAAAAAAATACGACAAACTAGGTACTACGATAGACTCTGTGCTGGATGTTATAGGTGAGGATAAAATTGTGGATTATGCCCGCCGGTTTAGTTTTGATGCAAACGGAAATGAAGTATTTAATTTTGGAAAATACAAGGGTATGATAGTTGCTGAAGTTCTTAAAAAAGAGCCTCAATATTACGATTGGATGATGAAAGGAGAATTTCCGATGCATACCAAGAAAAAACTTACAGAATTATTCAATCGCACATTGCTAAAAAAGTAATTTTAAAAAAAATATGAAATAGCATTTTACTTTTTATAAATTATTTTAAATTAAAATAATCCCAATTTTTTTGAACAAAATCGTTATCATACCTACTTACAATGAATGTGAGAATATTGAAGCTATCATTACTGCAGTAATGAACCTGCAAAATGATTTTCACACACTTATTGTTGATGATGGTTCGCCTGATGGCACCGCAGATATAGTAAAATCTTTGATGCTCCGATTTGGAGGGAAATTATTTATAGAAGAAAGAAAGGGAAAACTTGGGTTAGGTACAGCCTATATCCTTGGGTTTAAATGGGCTTTAAAAAATGGGTACGATTACATTTTTGAAATGGATGCCGATTTTTCTCACAACCCACCGGATCTGGAAAGACTTTACCAGGCAGCTTTTAATGGCGCTGATGTAGCAATAGGTTCAAGATATATAAAAAATGGCGCTGTAGAAAACTGGCCATTGGATCGTATTGCACTTTCCAAAGGTGCTTCACTTTACACACGCATGATTACATTTATGCCAATTAAAGATCCAACGGCAGGTTTTGTATGTTACAAAGCAAATGTACTAAGCACAATAAATTTAGATGCTATAGCCTTTGTTGGTTATGCATTTCAGATAGAAATGAAATTTGCAGCCTGGAAACTTGGGTTTAAAATAGTGGAAGTTCCCATTACTTTTAAAGACAGAAAATTGGGTGCCAGCAAAATGAATAAGGGCATTATTAAAGAAGGAATTTTTGGAGTAATCCAATTAAAATGGCAAAGTATTTTTAAAAATTACCGTCGTAAAATTGTAACAAAGTCTAATTCAGAAAATGTTTTTTTAGATCATACGATTGCCTCAAAATCCAATAAATTATTTATTAAATGCCGGATGAAACTGCTGTAAAGTAGTTCTTAAAAATTCACGGTCAAGGTGGGTGTAAATTTCTGTTGTCGTTATGCTTTCATGACCAAGCATTTCCTGCACCGCACGCAAATCTGCACCTCCTTCAACTAAATGTGTAGCAAACGAATGTCGAAAAGTATGAGGAGAAATATTTTTTGTAATGCCTGCTATTTTTGCCAGTTCCTTCAGTATCAAAAATATCATTACTCTGGAAAGCTTTGAACCTCTGCGGTTTAAAAAAAGAATATCTTCCTCCCCCAATTTTATTTTTATTTTATTTCTGATAATATTTTTATAGATACCAATGTATTTAATAGCATCAGATCCAATTGGTACAAGTCTTTCTTTTTCGCCTTTGCCTGTAACTTTTATGTAACCGACGTCCATATATAAATTGCTTATTTTTAAATTTACAAGTTCACTTACCCTTAAACCACAACTATAAAGTGTTTCAAAAATTGCTCTGTTTCTTTCGCCCTCGGGTTTGCTCAAATCTATTGCAGTAATTATTTTTTCTATTTCTTCAAAAGCAAGCGTATCAGGCAGTTTGCGAATGTTTTTTGGTGCTTCTAAAAGTGTTGCGGGGTCTACGCTCACAATTTCTTCAATCAAACAATATTTAAAAAAACTTTTTATGCCCGAAATAATTCTTGCCTGTGAAGCATGTTGCATGCCTAATTCATTTACATACTTTGTAAATGTTTCAAGGTCTTTTAAATCAATTTCTGTAATTTTTTGTTGTGAGTTTTTAAGTGCTAAAAAATCTGTCAGATGTTTTACATCGTGCAAATAAGCCTGTACCGAATTTTCTGATAATGACTTTTCCAGCTGCAGCCAGGCCTTGTAGCCTTTCTTATACACTTCCCACATAATTTTTTTTCTTTTAATAAAACAGTGATGCTACAATATAATTAAACATTATTTTCGTTTAAAGAATACTTTCAATTTCAAGCAAAAATATGTTCCCTGTAAATCTTAAAACCTTCAAAAAAAAGCTATCGGCAAACAGGCCTTTTTTTAGAAGATTTATTAATAAAATAGAAAAAAATCCGCCAATCGGAATTGATAAACTTACACCCATCATTGATGCTGAAGTTTGGCAGGAAGTTGATTGTATAACCTGTGCAAATTGTTGTAAGGTTATGACGCCCACGTTTACTGAAAAAGATTTAAAAAGAATTTCTAAACATTTTGGACAAACGGTAGATTCATTTAAAAAACAGTGGTTAAGAAAAGAGCGAAACGGCGACTGGGTAAACGTTTCACAGCCTTGCCAGTTTTTAAATTTAAATACAAATATGTGCAGTATTTATACTGTTCGCCCTGATGACTGCGCAGGATTTCCTCATATCAAAAAGAGAAAATTTGAAGATTATGCACATGTGCACAAACAAAATATTGACTATTGTCCTGCCACATATAAAATGGTTGAGAAGTTGATTGAAAAAGTAGGCTCCCTCAATCCTCCAAAGGAAAAATAAAAATGCAGTTGTCCATCCACATTTCTCAATCCTACAAATACACATCTTCAATCAAAAAATATTCAATAGCACTATTTTTTATCATAGTTATAGATAAAACATCAAACTGTATTCGCTTCCATTGAGGGTTTTGAAACAAATATTCTTCTGATGCATTAATAAGATTACGGATTTTCTTATCGCTCACTTTGTCTTCAGGATTTCCAAATTTTAAAGTTGTAATGGCCTTTACTTCTATAAAATGGAGAATGTTATTGTTAGTTGCAATAATATCAACTTCAAGGTTTTTATGGCGCCAGTTTTTATGGAGAATCGTATAGACTTTCTCTTCAAACCAAATGACAGCAAGGTCTTCACCGGTTTTCCCTGTATCGTTGTGAGATGCCATTTAACTGATTTAATTTGAGGCTGTGAACAGAAAATATAATTCAACTTTTGTTCGGGCTATCCGTTACAACCTGCCTGCCGGCAGGCAGGTCTTTTGGTCGTACCTCAAAAAAGTATTTCCACATCTATCCCGCAGCCATTCTGCCGAAAATATTTGTTCAACATTTATTTACTAATAGATTTACTACAACAATGTATTCACTGCAGCCGGTGCTCTTTCATATTCCACATCTACATCAAGGTTTTTTCCATCAGCAGCAGCTGTTGCTAATTCATCGCAACGGTTATTAAATTCATTGTCCGCATGTCCTTTTACCCAAACAATATTTATAGTTAAATCTTTTGCTAAAGAATGGTACTTTTTCCAGAGGTCACTGTTTTTTTTGCCACCTTTAAAGTTGGTTTTCATCCAGGTATTTAAC
>JANLVW010000582.1:0-3405 GCA_031364205.1 Ferruginibacter sp. | reverse complement strand
TGTAGGCGGTGCAACAGGAATGGTAGGCGACCCAAGCGGCAAAAGCGAAGAAAGAAATATGCTGAGCGAAGAAACTTTAAACAAAAATGTTTCGGGAATTAAAGCGCAGCTATATAAGTTTTTGGATTTTAAAGAAACTGCCGCAAACTGTGCAGTTATGGTAAATAATTATGACTGGTTTAAAGGAATATCTTTTTTAGATTTTATTAGAGATGCCGGAAAACACATTACCATTAATTACATGATAGCAAAAGACAGTGTAAAAAAAAGGCTGGAAGGTGAAAATGGTATGTCGTTTACAGAATTTACCTACCAGCTTGTGCAGGGTTATGATTTTTATTGGCTTTACAAAAACATGAGATGCAAATTACAAATGGGCGGCAGCGACCAATGGGGCAACATTGTTACCGGCACTGAACTTATAAGAAAAAAAGATGGCGGCGAAGCTTTTGCATTTACTTGCCCGCTTATTAAAAAAGCAGACGGTACAAAATTCGGAAAATCTGAGCAGGGAAATATCTGGCTGGATGCTGAAAAGACATCTCCATTTAAATTTTACCAGTTTTGGTTAAATGCATCTGATGAAGATGCAAAAAGCTGGATCAAAATTTTTACTTTTTTAAATAAGACGGAGATTGACAAAATTATTGACACCCACCAAAAAGATCCGGGAAAAAGATTGCTGCAAAAAAAACTGGCAGAAGAAATTACGATTTTTGTTCACGACAACAGTGAATATTTGAAAGCCATTGAAACCACCGAAAAATTATTTGTTTCACAAAATGCTGCAGCTGAAGATTTATCTGAAAATGAATTACAGAATATTGAAGGCATAACAAAAACCCAGATTTTGAGAGCTGATTTGGATAATGGAATAGATTTGGCAACTATGCTTACAAACGCAGGAATTTTTGGCAGTAAGGGAGATGCTAAAAAAATGATATTATCGGGAGGTGTTAGTATTAACAGAAAAAAATCTGATGACCCAAAGCTAATACCAACAAAGGATTTGCTGCTACACAATAAATTTTTATTGGTACAAAAAGGGAAAAAAAGTTATTATTTATTTGAAATTATTTAGCTTAATACAACTTAAAAGGCCTTCGGTATGACCGAAGGCTTTGTAAGCAAATTTGAGCTTAGATTATTCCACATTAACTTGTTTACTTGTAACTGCACCTTCAAATACTTCCGGAATAAATATCCTTTCTATAGCCATATAACCGTTCCCTTTTTCAAGAAAATGTACCCGCATATTTTCAATGCTAATTGGGCAACCATCAGGTATATCAGCAATATTACTATGTCGTATATCATGTCCGTCTAAAATAACCACAAGTCCGCTCCCAATAGCTTCCATTCTGTTGCCATCGATAATTAAAAAACCTGTATCCTCTCCTAAACCAATCCCAATGCAGGATGGATTTGCAGAAACAGCTTGTGCGAGCCTGCCAAATCTACCCCGTTTTTCAAAATGAGAATCAAAGATTACATCATCCATAAAACCAAGACCGGTTGTAATTTTTACTTCGCCTTTTAAATGAGCTTTTGCAGCATTACCTTCATAAATCATTGTATTACTCATGGCCATTGCACCTGCAGATGTGCCGGCAACTAAAAAGTCTGCCTCCTCATTGTATCTTTCTAAAACTATTTGTAAAAATTGTGTACCTCCAAAAGTACTTGTCAGTCTAAGTTGGTTACCACCACTAAACATGATGGCATCACATTTTTTTAATCGCTCAATGTATTCCTCTTTCATAGCATCTGCACGGTTTCTAATGTGCATCAGTCCTATTTGTTTGCAACCAATTTTTCCAAAGGCATTGAGGTAATTTTCTCCAACTTCTACAGGAATCATGCTTGCAGTCGTAACTACTTCAATTCTTTTTTCATGACCGCCAATTTCTTCTACTATTCGTCTAAGAATTCCAAGTTCAAAAAAATTTAAATTATTGCGGTGTATTTGGCCGGTTTCCAGATCTGTGCCTTTGTCCTCAGCTCCTCCTATTGCAAGTAGTTTTCCTTTAGCAAATTGCATGCATACTCAAATTGTGGTTAATACAAAATTAACGTAAACGGTTACATATTATTTTATTGTTATCAACCGATTGTTAATATTTATGATATAATTAATATTTTATCTTTTTTAGGAAGCAAATCAGTAAACTATTTTATTACTTATTCAGTTATTGTCGGGTAAGAAAAAATTTTAATTCTTCTTCTATTTTATTTTAGATTTTATTTCCTGTAATTTAAGCAAAGCTTCCACCGGCGTTAGTCTGTTTATATCTACGGTTTCCAAAATAGATCTTATTTCTTCGAAAGTGATTGAGTGTGCATCAAAAATATTTAGCTGCATTTTGGGTAAAGAAAGTTGCTTCATTTTCTTTTTTATATCATCACTATTTTGTGATTCATTATCGTCTTTATTTTTTTCTTCCAGCAACAACAATATTTCATTTGCTCTGTCAATTAATGCAGTCGGCATTCCTGCCATGCGAGCTACATGTATACCAAAGCTGTGAACACTCCCACCGGGTGCGAGCTTGCGCAAAAAAATTATTTTATTACCCACTTCTTTGTTTGTAATGTGGTAATTTTTTATGCGATCAAATTTATATTCGAGTTCATTTAACTCATGGTAATGTGTGGCAAATAAAGTTTTGGGTGTATGTGGTGACTGATGTAAAAATTCTGCAATGCTCCACGCAATAGAAATACCATCATAGGTTGATGTTCCTCTTCCAATTTCATCCAGTAAAATTAAACTTCTTGCAGTTAGGTTGTTTATGATGCTGGCGGTTTCGTTCATCTCCACCATAAATGTACTCTCGCCACCTGTAATATTATCTGATGCACCAACCCTTGTGAAAATTTTATCAGTCAACGGAATTTTTGCTGAAGAAACCGGCACAAAACTTCCCATGTGTGCCATTAAAGTTATTAGTGCAGTTTGTCGTAAAATAGCACTTTTGCCACTCATGTTTGGCCCTGTAAGAATGATGAGTTGGTTAGTTGTATTATCGAGAATAATATCATTGCTTATGTAAGTTTCCCCTTGCGGTAAATTTCTTTCAATAACGGGATGCCTACTGTCTTTCAGCTCCATTTCAAATCCATCATGAAGATCAGGTCTTTTATAATTGTACTGTAATGCATTATTGGCAAAACAACCCAAGCAATCTAGGACAGCCATTACATGCCCGTTCACCTGCATGGACGCAATATAATCCTGCAATTCGTTTAGTAATTCCTGAAAAAGCTGTTGTTCAATCTGGTAAATTTTATCTTCGGCACCAATTATTTTTTCCTCGTACACTTTTAACTCAGGTGTAATATATCTTTCAGCATTTGCAAGTGTCTGCTTTCTAATCCATGTTTCGGGTACTTTGGGTTTATGCA
>JANLVW010000550.1:0-1392 GCA_031364205.1 Ferruginibacter sp. | reverse complement strand
GTTTCCTTATCCAAATATTCAACGCCAAATTTTTCTTTCAATTCATCATTTTCGTTTGGGTCGCAACACAAAATTTTGGAGCCAAAGCCATACATAATTTTTACCAGTACACTACCAATAATGCCAACGCCAATAATGCCGATGGTTTTACCGTGCAGATCGTAACCAATTAAATTATCTGTTGTGAAATTTTGTTGATGAACCTGCTTTTCTGCAATAATAGTTTTTCTGTTTAGCGCCTGTATAAGCGCTATTACATGTTCTGCAATAGCGTAAGGTGAGTATGCAGGTACATTCGTAACAGTTATACCCAAACTGTTTGCTTTTTTAATATCAATATTATCATATCCGGCAGCCCTTGTAGTAATGCACTTTACATCTAATTCGTGAAGATGTTCCAGCACTTCAGCACTTGCATCATCACCGGTAAAAATACTGATGATCTCAAACCCGGTAGCAAGATGAGCAGTTTCCAAACACAACGGCTTTTTTAAAAAGGTAATTTCATAATTATTTGTGTTTGCCTTTTCTAGGTAAGGTTGCTCGTAAGGTTTTGTGCTGAAGAAGAGTGTTTTCATAAATACATTTTACATATTTTATTTGGAGATATTTTAATATGTAAAAATAAACACCTCAATTTTTAGACCGAAAACTTTTTACACATCCTAAACTATACAAGACACTTATTATCTTAATAAAAGCACAGGTACATGGCTATGTAAAACCATTTGCTTTGTATGACTTCTACTAATAATTTTTTCCCATAACGTGTGGTGCATCCGCATCACAATTAATAAATCAATATTATTTTTTTCTGCAAAATCGACTATACTTTTATCAATATCTTCTCCTTCCACAAAATGGAATTCTACTTTGTGCGTTTCAAACATTTTACTAATCTTATTTGATAATAAAATAAAATCCCCGTCAAACTCATCTTCTTTTGCTGCATTTATAATATGAATATTTGAATTAAAATCGTTTGCCAGCAATTTAATTTCAGCAATAAAATCTTCAGCAATTTCAGTTTTAAAATCATAAGCAATTCCAATGTTTTTAAAAGCTGAAAAACTTGCATTATACGGAACTGTTATAAGCGGCCATGTGCAGTTTTTTAATGCGTCGGCTGTATGTCCGCCAAACATAATTCGTTCAGCTGCTGTTTTACCTTGACTACCCATTATAAGAAGGTATGGTTTTATGTTATCACAAATTTCATTTAACTCATTTGCAAAAACACCCAACTTTACCTGCGTTAAAATATTAAGTTTAGTAGCTGTACTTTTTAAAAGTTCATTTTTAAAAGTTTCTATATCATTTTCAGCAATAGCTTTTAAATCAACAATATTCATAACAATAATTGGATCTTCAAAGTTTGGCATTAATTCATAT
>JANLVW010000495.1:0-2165 GCA_031364205.1 Ferruginibacter sp. | reverse complement strand
CAGCATGGTTACCATGTATGGTATGAATGACAAAGTCGGTAATGTAAGTTATTATGATCCTACGCAGGAAAATATGTTTACAAAACCTTACAGTGAAGAAACTGGTAAAATGATAGACACTGAGGTAAGAGCGCTTATTGAATCTGCTTATGTAAAAACAAAAATCCTTCTAAACGAAAAGAAAGGTGATGTAGAAAAACTTGCAAAAGAGTTATTGGTAAAAGAAGTTTTGTTTAGAACCGATGTAGAAAACCTAATAGGTAAAAGACCATTTGAAGAAAAGAAATTGTTGGATATTGAACCGGAAAATGCATTAGTAGATGAACCTGTAACTGTGTTTCCCGAGGAATTAAAAAATCCACCTGCTATTTAAAAATTTAGAAATGGCTACATCTTTAGCAAAAGAAAATATACTTAAACGTATTAGGGAGGCACTGATTAATCCGGTGCCTTTGCCTTTTCCCCAAAGTGAAGGTAGCAATTCTGTTTATGTATACAGTAACGAAGAACCAGTTGTTGTTTTTGCGGAAGAATTTACGAAGCTCCAGGGGAAATTTGCTTTTTGTACCGACGAAAATGATTTAAATGTCCAGTTACAGCATTTAATACAGCAAAGAAACTGGACTAAAGTATATTGTGTTGAAAGTGAATTGCAGCAAAGATTACAGTCAATAAATATTATAAACTATGCTGATCTTCCGTCTTGCGATGTGGCAATAACTAACTGCGAATATTTAGTTGCACGGACCGGCACAATTGTGATGAGTACTGCACAGCAAAGTGGACGTACGGCAAGTATTTATGCGCCGGTGCATATCTGCGTAGCTTCCACCAACCAATTGGTAAAGGATTTAAAGGATGCTTTGCAATTAATGAAGGTAAAATATGCTAATCATTTTCCTTCCTTTATAACTTTTGCTAGTGGCCCAAGTCGTACAGCCGATATAGAGAAAACACTTGTGACAGGCGTACATGGACCAAAAGAAGTATTTTGTTTTTTAATAGACAGTAATTAAAAATAAATCATGAGTACAACATCACATAAGATTTTTGTTTACGGTTCTCTTCGCAGCGGTTTTAGAAACCCGGCTTACGAATACCTGACCCGTTATTTTAAATACAGCGGCGAAGCTTTGGTGAAAGGAAAGTTTTTTGATGCAGGTTCACATCCTGTGGCACTCCCAACAAATGATGAACATTTTATTTTAGGTGAATTGTACAACATGAACAGTGAAGAGGAATTTTCGTGGGCTTTTACACAGCTTGATGATTATGAAGGTCTAAATGTTGAAATTGGCGAAATCCCTTTATACAAAAGAAGCCTGGTTGAAGTTTATCAAAACGGAGCAACACAAATTGCCTGGATTTATTGGTACAACCAAGGTATCAGTGGCATGCCTGAAATAGAAACGGGTGATGTAATGCGCTATCTTCAACAAAAGAACCAACCGTAATATTGTGAATGACAGCTGCAAAAAATATATATTTTCTTTCTGATTTCCATCTCGGAGCGCCCAATGCTGCTGAAAGTCTTTTACGTGAAAAAAAAATTATCCGATTTCTGGATGAAATAAAATTACAGGCAGAAGCCATATTTATTGTTGGAGATCTTTTCGATTTTTGGTACGAATACAAAAGAGTTGTACCAAAAGGCTATGTTAGAATATTGGGTAAAATTGCAGAACTTACTGACGCAGGTATTGCTGTTCATTTTTTTGTGGGCAACCACGACATGTGGATGAAAGATTATTTTCAAAAAGAATTAAATACAACCGTTTATTTTGAACCTAAGGAATTTGTTTTTTCCGGTAAAAAATTTTTAATAGGGCATGGAGATGGTCTAGGACCCGGTGACAAAGGTTATAAGTTTATTAAAAAAATATTTCGAAACAGGTTTAGTCAGTTAATTTTCGGTGCTTTACCGCCTGTTTTAGGGATTGGAATAGCTGATTATTTTAGCAAACAAAGCCGTGCGAAAACCGGCAAAACGAATGAAGTATTTTTAGGTGAAGAAAATGAATGGCTGGTGATTTACTCAAAAAATATTCTTCAGCAAAAATATTTTGATTATTTTATTTTCGGTCACCGGCATTTACCTCTGGATATTTTATTAAATGAAAAAAGCAGGTATATAAATCTTGGCGACTGGATTAAGTATTTTACTT
>JANLVW010000476.1:0-2776 GCA_031364205.1 Ferruginibacter sp. | reverse complement strand
AAATAAAAGTTATTAAAATAATATTAATTTATTTTTCTTGTTATTAAAATATATATAAAATAAGTAATTAAATAATTCCCAAAAAAATTAAAACTGATTTTTAATACGCACAAAAATCAACATCTAATAAAAAAAAAGCGGAACTGTTTAAGAAAATCAAAGCATAAAAAACATGATTACCACTAAAATATTTGATTAAACTTTCATTAAAAAATGCAAGGTTTAAAAAAAAAAAAAATATTTAAAATTAAAATTAAACTGAGCAATATTTTTTTACCAAAACTTTTAAAAAGAAAAGGCAGTCCCAACATTAAATAAAGTCTTTCTTCCACTATCAAGGTCCACAATGAACCATTCACACCATTTTCAGCTGTGTTATGAGTAAATACTTGTGGCAATGTAAACTGTATTCCAAATAATGGCATTATATTTCTGAAATATGTATAAGTTTCTTTTTTTCTAAAATATTCATTCATATTTAACGAAGAAAAAACAGGACCGATTAAAAAAACACTCAAAAGACAAACCAGCATTAACATAGGTTGTATTCTCAAAAATCGTTTCCAAATATAATTTTTAAATGAAGAAGAAGTTACAGCACTTTTTGTTACAAGATAACCGCTAATGGAGAAAAAAATTGATAACCCAATAAAGGAAAAGTCAAAGCGATTCCCCGTTAATTTCATAAGTGGTTCATCATCGTTTTTTAAAATTAAGTTGTATGAATGTGTTAGTGTAATGCATAAAGCAGCAAATACTCTTAAAAAATCATAATTGTTACTAAGTCTTTCTTTAAGCAGCATTTTTTAGTTTTAATCATAATATATTTTTTCCTTTCATAGCCGCTCCTACAGCGCTGTCCATAATTCTTTCTGCATAAGGGCGGGAAATATCATTTAGTATTACAGTTTTACTTTGTATTAAGTTTTTATCTTTCATTGATAAGGAAAGTTGGAGAGACTGCATTGCCGCTGCGGTATCTGCCAATTCATTTCCTATTAATAGATCTGCATTTTTTTGCAGAAAACGTTCCGTCGTTTTTAGAAGCTGCTCGCCTTCTGTAGAGGCTTCAGAAAGCGCACGTGCAGCTATGTCATTTTCAGCATTTGACATAGCATCCAACAACATTTTTTCTACTGTTTCATCATCTATACCCAACTGCGATTTAATTTCAATAAACTGTTCAACACCACTCCTTAATTCTTTTGCTTTTACCGTTAAAATTCCATCTGCATTGATTATAAAACTCACCTGTACTTTTGCCAATCCCGCAGGCATGGCTGGAATTCCTTTTAAGTTTAAAGTTGCAAGCAATCTATTGTCTTTTACAATATCACGTTCGCCCTGATAAATACTTATCCTCATGTTTATCTGTCCATCAACCTGGGTTGTATATTCCCTTGCTGATGAAGATGGAATTTTTGAATTCCTTGCAATAATTACATCCATCAATTCTCCTGCTGTTTCTATTCCCAAGCTCAATGGAGTAATGTCAAGCAACAATGCATCTTTATTGTTACCCGCAAGTATATCAGCTTGTATGGCGGCACCTAAAGCAACAACCTCGTCAGGATTAACAGTGTTGTTAACAGCTTTACCAAAATATTCCCCTACCATATCATTTACCAACTGCACTCTTGTGCTTCCGCCAACCATAATGATTTCATCAATTTCGTTTAGTGATAATCCTGCGTCTTTTACAGCTCTTTTACAGCACACAATTGTCTTATCTATCAAAGGTTTTAAAAGATTATTTAAATCATTTTTAGTTAAGCTTAACGTTTTATCGTTTAATGTTGTAGAATAAAATTCATTTGTAGAAAGGTATTTTTTTGCCTCTTCCCCACTTAACCTTAGTGCCTGCATTAAAGATCGATTATTTAAAAGTTCTTCATCAGAAATATTGATATTGTTCTGCCAGTATTTTGCAATGGCCATATCAAAATCATCGCCCCCTAAATAGGTGTCGCCATTTGTAGCAAGCACTTCAAAAACACCTTCGTTAATATTTAAAATAGAGATATCAAAAGTACCTCCACCCAAATCATACACTGCTATAGTTTTTTGCCCTTCTTTTTTTATACCTAAACCATAGGCAAGGCTTGCTGCCGTGGGTTCATTTATTATTCTCAACACATCAAGCCCTGCAAGTTTACCCGCATCTCTAGTTGCCTGCCTTTGTGCATCGTTAAAATATGCGGGTACAGTTATAACAGCTTTATTAACAGGTGTTTTTAAAATATGCTCAGCTCTCGTTTTTAATTCTTTTAAAATTAATGCAGATAAATCTACGGGCGAATAAAATTTATCATCGATTTTAATCTTTACCTGCCTATTTGCATCTTCATCAATAATTTTATAAGAAAAAAAAGAGGCGTTATTTTTAATATCATCATAATTTTTACCTAGTAATCTTTTTGCAGAAAAGATTGTTCTTTCGGGTGCTGATATTAAAAATTCCTTTGCCTCATCCCCCACCAAAATATCTCCCTGTTTATTAAAATAAACCACAGAAGGTACAAGAGTATTACTGTTGTGCTCTTTTAAAGCAATTGGCTGCTTTGTTTCGGGATGTATAATGGCAACGAGACTGTTGGTTGTACCTAAATCTATTCCCACAATTATTTCTTCTTTTTGTAAACTACCAGTGGCAATGTTTATCCCAATTTTAGCCATGATTTTTTTGTAAAAGTATGAAAATTGAATCACGAAGACGCAAAGACAGCAAGAAGCAATTATTAAGAAAAAATAAATCTCATTAGTAACAATTACCATT
>JANLVW010000472.1:0-1130 GCA_031364205.1 Ferruginibacter sp. | reverse complement strand
TTTCAAAGCATTTTTGCTTTTTATTCTTTGGTAATACTTCTCCTGTTTTACGATTTACTTCTCAGCAACGTCTCTGCCCTTGCCGGACCTTTAGATTTGTGTATTGAAGATTTTGTATAAATAGCTACTACTATTACTACTTTCTTTTTTGCTTCTTTTTTCTTTAAGAGTTGATGTGTAAATGTGGATAATCTACATTTATAGAACCAACCTGCCAGCACAAGCAAATTATCTGCGGACAAGGCTTAAAGGCCTATGCAACGTTCTAATCTTGCGCCGGTTTTTTTGAACAGGAATCAAATAGAAAATAGGGATTGCAGTCCCATTATTAAGGTCTTGATTGGTTCAAAAACCAGGTTGATTTATTCACATTTTAAATGTTTTAAGAGCATGAGCAAGTTATTTAAAAATTTTGTTGGAATCGACATTTCTAAAACATGGTTTGATGCAGCATTAATAAAAGATGACGATTCATCTGTTGTAATTCATGAGCGGTTTAGTCAAAAGCCCGATGGCTTTATACAAATGCAAAACTGGCTTCAAAAGCTGGAGGTATTGCCCGATGAGCAAACGCTGTTCTGTATGGAATACACCGGTATCTACAACACAGGATTGGTACATTATCTGGTAAAAGCCAAAGCGGCACTTTGGGTAGAGATGCCGCTGAGGATTAAAAAAGCCGGAGGCTTTCAAAGAGGTACCGATGATAAAGCAGCATCTGTAAAAATAGCCTTGTATGCCCTGCGCTATAAAGACCAGGTTAAGCTCTGGCAGCCCATTGACAGCAATATTGACGCTATTAAAAACCTGATTGCCCAACGTGACAGAATCGTAAATGCTATTATATTACTCACCGTTCCTGTCAATGAATTAAAAGACTGTGGCTGTGCAGAAATTACCAAAACATTAGAGAAACTCCAGAAGGCATCGGTAGCTGCTTTACAAAAATCCAAGCTGTCTGTTGAAGCTTTAATTGCCAAAACTATTCAGCAGGATGAGCAGTTGAATACCAAAGTAAAAAGGGTAGCATCTATCAAAGGAATCGGGCAGGTAACCTCCGTTGCACTCATGGTATATACCAAAGGCTTTACTGCTTTTGAAAACGGAAAACAACTGGCCGGTTATTGCGG
>JANLVW010000470.1:0-10242 GCA_031364205.1 Ferruginibacter sp. | reverse complement strand
CTTGGGTATTTTTTTCCTGCCCGAGCAATACAAATGCAACCATTGGGCAAGTATTTTATAGATGTTGTAAAAATATTTATTTATCCTATCATTTTTCTTACCATATCATTAGGCATTAGCGGCATGGGCAATTTAAAAAAGGTAGGTCGGGTTGGTGGCAAAGCATTACTCTATTTTGAAATTGTTACCACCTTTGCGCTGCTCATTGGCATAGCTGCGGCGTGGCTAATACAACCCGGCAGCGGTGTACAGATAAATACAGTAAAGGCTGCAGATATTACCCAATATACAACCGCAGCAAAATCTTTTAGCTGGCTGCAGTTTCTAAAAGATAATATAACTATACAGGTACTTCTGGTTTCCATTGTATTCGGGCTGACGTTAAACAAATTTTCAAACGCAGAGAGAATTACAAAAAAGCTTACAACTGCCTCTAAATACGTTTTTAAAGGGTTACATTTTGTAATGTTGCTTGCACCCATCGGAGCATTTGGTGGTATGGCATTTACCATTGGTAAATATGGTATTGCTACTTTACTGCCACTTGGTAAATTGATGATAACAGTTTATGCAACCATGGCCATTTTTATTTTTATTGTACTCGGTTTAATTTTACGTTTTTATAAAATAAATATCTTTCGTTTTTTAAATTATATAAAAGAAGAACTGTTAATTGTGCTGGGCACATCTTCTTCAGAAGCTGCCCTGCCCTCGCTTATGGAGAAACTTGAAGTTATGGGTTGCAGCAAACCTGTTGTCGGATTGGTTGTGCCTGCGGGATATTCATTTAATTTAGATGGCACTACCATTTATCTTTCTATGGCAGTACTTTTTCTATCACAGGTTTTTAATGTAGAGTTAACTGCTGCACAGATTTTTACAGTGATTGGCATTTTAATGATAACCTCTAAAGGTGCTGCAGGCGTTACCGGCAGCGGCTTTATAGTACTTGCATCAACACTTTCTGCTGTAAAAGTAATACCGGTTGAAGGGCTTGCATTGCTGTTAGGAATTGACCGATTTATGAGTGAAGCCCGTGCACTTACAAATTTTATCGGCAATGCTGTAGCCACTATTTTTATTGCAAATAATGAAAAAGATTTTGACAGACAAAAAATGCATGCTGCTTTTGCAAAAGAAATTTATGAGTACGATATAAATCAGGATGATAAATACCCAAAGGATAAAAAACAAATAAACACTAATAACTGATTTTATTCCGGCATCCTTTCATATCATCATTTCATTGTCGTAAATTTCATTTCTTAAACCAGCTTATGACAAAAACCATCTTATGTGTTGCGGCATTCTTTACTGCATGCACAGCGCAGGCACAAAAAGAAAAAGGGAGCCCTGCTACTGTTGATTCTGCCATTTTTAGTAATGTAAAATACAGACAAGTTGGGCCTTTTAGAGGAGGGCGCAGCGGCACGGTTGCAGGCAGTTATAAAAATAAAAATACATTTTTCTTTGGTGCAACCGGTGGTGGTGTATGGAAAACCTCCGATGGTGGAAGCAACTGGAAAAACATTTCTGATAAATATTTTGGTGGCTCAATTGGTGCAATAGCGGTAGCACCAAGCGACGAAAGTATTTTGTATGCAGGTGAAGGTGAAGCCACTTTAAGAGGAAATGTAAGCGAAGGGCTTAATGGAATCTGGCGCAGTGATGACGCCGGCAGAACCTGGAAATTACTCCCGTTAAAAAACACTCGGCATATTAGCCGCATCATCATCCACCCAAAAAACCCAGATATTGTTTGGGTAGCAGCAATCGGACATTTGTTTGGTTCGAGTGAAGATCGTGGTGTTTACAAAACAACAGATGGTGGCAAAACATGGCGCAAAGTTTTATATGCTAATGCAAATGCGGGAGCCGCAGAACTTGTTATGGAACCTGGAAATCCTTCTACATTTTATGCAGGCACATGGAATGTAAAACGTACTGCATACAGTCTTGAAAGTGGTGGTCCGGGAAGTGGTTTATGGAAAAGTACAGATGCCGGCGAAACCTGGACTAATTTAATGAACAAAAAAGGGCTGCCTAAAAATGAAGTAATTGGTAATATTGGTATTGCTGTAAGCGCAGTAAACCCTGAAAGAATTTATGCACTGATAGAATGTAAAAGCAGAGGATTATACCGCAGCGATGATGGTGGCAACACTTGGGAAAAACAAACCGATGATGCAAATATTTGCCAGCGTGCATGGTACTTCAGTAAAATATATGCTGATCCAAAAAATGAAAATATTGTTTACGCATTAAATGTAGGCATGCACAAAAGTACAGATGCTGGTAAAACATTTAAACCCATTAATACACCACACGGCGATCACCATGATCTTTGGATTGACTCCGAAGATGCAAACAGAATGATTGTGGCTGATGATGGCGGCGCACAGATAAGTTTTGATGCGGGAAATAATTGGAGTACTTATCAGAACCAGCCTACAGCGCAGTTCTACAGGGTTTCTACAGATAATCATTTCCCATACAGAATATTGGGTGCACAGCAGGATAACAGCACGGTAAGAATTTTAAGCAGCAGCAATAGCGGACAAATATCTAATGATGACTGGTCTTCAACCGCAGGTGCAGAAAGTGGTTATGTGGTAGCTGATCCTTTAAATCCGGATATTGTTTACGGTGGAAATTATGGCGGTTACCTCAGCAGGCTCGATCATAAGACAGGAGAAAACAGAGCCATTAGTGTTTATCCTGATAACCCGATGGGTGCCGGTGCAAGCTCAACCAAATACCGTTTTCAATGGAACTTCCCTATATTCTTCTCACCCCACAATCCTAAAAAATTATACGTGGGCGGACAACATTTATTTGCATCAGAAAACGAAGGTCAATCATGGCAAATGATAAGCCCCGACCTTACAACAAATGATACTGCCAAACAAAAATCAAGTGGCGGTTTAATTACACAAGACAATACATCAGTAGAATATTATTGTACAATTTTCGCTGCAATGGAAAGCCCTTACGAAAAAGATTTGTTATGGACAGGTAGCGATGATGGCCGTGTAAACGTAAGTAAAGATGCGGGTAAAAGCTGGACAGATGTGACTCCACCAGCAGCAGGCAAATTGATGATGTGGAATTGCATAGATGCTGATCCATTTAAAAAAGGTGCTGCGTATATTGTCGGCACAAAATATAAGATGGATGATTTTAAACCTTATATTTTTAAAACAGAAGACTATGGCAAAACATGGAAAGAAATTACTAAAGGCATTCCGACCATGCACTTTGCAAGAGCAATACGTGCAGATAAAAAACGGCCCGGTTTGTTGTACGCAGGTACAGAATATGGGATGTACATAAGTTACAACGATGGTGCAAACTGGCGTCCTTTCCAGTTGAATTTACCAATAGTGCCAATAACAGATATGACCATTAAGAATAACGACCTTATTTTATCTACACAAGGACGAGCATTTTGGAGCATCGATGATTTAACGCCTGTGCAGCAATATGATGCTGCCATATTGGATAAAAATTTATTCATCTTGCCGGTAAATGAAAGTTTTAGGAGAAATGGATCTGTAAATACCAATGCAAAAAATGCAGGTACCAATGCAGCAAATGGTGCTGTAATTAATTTTTATGTAAAAGATATAACTGACAGCAGTAAAGGAAGTATTGTGCTGATGGATAAAAATAAAAAAGAAATAAAAAGATTTGCCACTGATGCAAAAGAGAAAAATGATAAGATAGAATTTAATACTGGCATGAACAGATTTGTATGGGACATGAATTACCCTGAAGCAGAAAAAATAGAAGGAATGATTTTATGGAACGGTGCAGTTGGCAGCCCGAAAGCTACACCGGGTCAGTATTTCGTCAAAGTGAAATTGGGGAAAGATTCCGTAGAGCAACCTTTTACAATACTTGCCAACCCTACGTATAATATAACCCAACAGGGTTATGAAGACCAGTTTAATACACTTGTCAGCATACGGGATAAATTTACTGAAATACAAAAAGCAATAAAAAATATTAGAGATGTTCGCACACAAATAAATGATTTTGCTGAACGCCAGGGTGAAAATTTACCAAAAGAAATTAAACAAAAAGGCGATACAATAAACAAACAGCTTACTGCAATTGAAGAAGCGCTGTACCAGACAAAATCAAAAAGCGGACAGGATGTATTAAATTATCCAATTCGTTTAAACGATAAAATCAGCGGACTGTTTGATTATGCAGGCAGTGGCTACAACCCGCCTACCGAGCAGGTTAAACAGGCATTTAATGAACTTGCCGCCCTTACAGATAAGCAGTTGAATAAACTGAAAAGCTTAATGGAAATTGATGTTACGGAGTTAAATAAAATGATAAGAGAAAAAGCAATACCAATTATCGGTGCAAAGAAAACAAGTTAGTATGTAAAGAATAGTTTTTTAAAGGATTGAATTGTATTCAGTGCTTTTTTTATTTTTATAATTTTTCATTAAAGCTGCGCAGTTTACGATATAAGAATTCATAAATTAGAGCGCATTTATAAAACAGAGTACAAAATTAATTTGAAGTAATTTTAGTATTAAAATTAAAAAATATGCAATCATTAAAAGGAAAAATAGCACTGGTAACCGGTGCAGGCAAGGGAATAGGAAAAGCCGTAGCAATTGCTTTGGCAAATGAAGGTGTTCATGTTGGAATAATTGCACGTACCCAAAAAGATTTGGATGAAGTAGCAGAAGAAATAAAATTATTAAGTGTAAATGTTGCTACTGCAACTGCTGACATTAGTAACATTGAAGAAGTAAATGCAGCAGTAGAAAAAATAAAAAAGGAATTAGGACCGATTGATATTTTAATTAATAACGCCGGGACCGGCACTTTTGGTAAGTTTTTAGAATTAGAGCCGGCTGTTTGGGAAAATATGATTAAGGTTAATTTGTTTGGCGTGTATTACACAACACGTACAGTTTTACCCGAAATGATTGAAAGACAAACCGGAGATATTATTAATATTTCTTCCACTGCAGGCAAAGCAGGGAGTGCGCTTACAAGTGCATACAGCGCATCTAAATTTGCAGTATTTGGTTTAGGAGAAAGTTTGATGCAGGAAGTGCGCAAACACAATATCCGTGTTACCACATTAGCGCCAAGTACGATTGTTACTGAGCTTGCACAAAGCGCCAATTTAATTACCGGTGATGCAGAAAAAGTAATGCACCCAGAAGATTTTGCAGAATTAATTATTGCACAGCTAAAATTAAACCGCAGAATGTTGTTGAAAGAAGCAAGTGTATTTTCTACAAATCCATAAATTATTTATAACAGGATTGATAGAATTTAAAAGGCTAAAACAATATCTTGATATTGTTTTAGCCTTTTAAATATGAATACGTTTACAAAATTTTGATGCTACAATTTTATTGTGCTGCGTAATTTAATATCGTCAGATGCACCACCTAATAAAATATCAAAAGCTGCTTTATCCATTACCCATTCATTTTTTAGATCATCAAAATATTTAAATGCGTTTTCATCTAATTTAATGCTGATAGTTTTTTGTTCACCCGGAGCAAGTTTTATTTTATCAAAACCTTTTAATTCTTTTTCAGGTCTTGGCAATACTGCGTTTTGTTCGTGCACATACAACTGTGCTATTTCTGCACCTGCAACTTTACCGGTATTTTTGACCATAAAAGTAGCAGTAACATTTTGCCCAACGGCAGCTAGTTTTAAATTACTATATTCAAAATTTGTGTAAGAAAGCCCATGTCCAAAAGCAAATTGCGGAGTTACTTTATAGGTATCATAATAGCGGTATCCTACATAAATATCATCATGATAATTTACAATTAAACTCTTAGCTGTATCACCGGGATATTCTCCTAAAGCATAAGATGGATTATCTTCCAGCTTTTTTGGAAAAGTCATTGGTAGTTTTCCGGATGGATTTACAGTTCCAAATAAAATTCTTGCAAGTGCATTTCCACCCTCCATACCTGCATACCAGTTTTGTAAAATTGCCGGCGTTTTGCTAATCCACTTGGTCATATCAATTGCGCCACCGCCCATTAAAGCAACCACTGTTTTGGGATTTGCTTTTAATAATTGATCAAGCAATTCATCTTGTCCGAAAGGCATGTCCATATTCGGTTTATCTACAGCTTCTGCATCATATGCATTATCATTCCACACATCATATCTGTAACCGTGTGTACTTCCTCCAACATAAACAACGATATCACTTCTTTTTGCTAAAGCTACAGCCTCATCAATCATTTGTTGGTTTGCACCTCCACCTCGTTGAATTTCATATCCCTGTGCATATTCAACTTTAATATTATTGCCGGCAATATTTTTAATACCATCTAACGGAGTAATTTCATAAAAAGCCCTAACCTGCGAACTGCCGCCTCCCATAGATTGTTTTCTTGCAGCATTAAAACCAATAACAGCAATGGTTTTAATATTATTTCTATTTAGGGGTAAAATATTATTTTCATTTTTAAGCAGCACAATTCCTTCTTCTGCAATGGTTGCTGCTGTTTGCTGATGCGCTTTGGTATTGTAATCTCCGGTTTTTAATTTACCATCAATCATTCCGGTTTTAAACATTACATACAATATTCTGCTTACTTTATCATCCAAAATATATTCAGAAAGTTTACCTGCTTTTATTAATGCCAGCAATTTATCGCCATAATAAAACTTATTATAATCAGGGTTTGGTAACATGCGAAGATCGGTTCCCATTTCAAGGTCTAAGCCGTTCCAGTAAGCTTCTTCAGTGTTGTGCACGGCGTCCCAATCACTCATAACAAATCCTTTAAAATTCCATTCTTTTTTTAAAATCTGATTTAAAAGATAATTATTTTGAGATGCCCACTGCCCCCGGAATTTGTTGTAAGACCCCATTACCGTATTTACTTTTGCAACTTCCACAGCTGCTTTAAAACCGGGCAAATAAATTTCTCTTAGAGCTCTTTCGCTCATTTGTACATTTATGGTAAACCTTTTAGACTCCTGATTGTTGGCCGCATAATGTTTTACGCAAGCCGATACTCCCTGATCCTGCACACCTTTAATATAACCCACCACCATTTTAGAAACAAGGAATGGATCTTCACTTTGGTATTCAAAATTTCTTCCGTTTAATGGCGAACGTATAATGTTGATGCCTGGACCAAGAATGATATTTTTTCCTCTAAATCTTGCTTCGCTGCCTAATACTGCACCAAAAGCATAACCAAGTTGTGGGTTCCAGGTAGCAGCCAAACAATTGCCTGTTGGTAAATATGTTCCGCTGTCCAACGAATTATTATCCAGGTTCCAGTCACGCCCAAATTCAGGTCTTACACCATGCGGCCCATCTGATGTTACTATTTCAGGTATGCCTAATCTTGGCACGCCACCAGATGTAAATGATGATGAAGCATGTACCATCTTTACTTTTTCTTCTGTGGTTAGTTGTTTTACTAAAGCCTGAATTTTGGCAGTTGTATCAAATTTCATCTGTGCAGATATTTTAAAATAACTACACATAATAATGATAAAAAACAACAATGATTTTGAAATTCGTTTTGTATTCATTTATAATTTTTTTTTAAAGTTATTGAGCTTTTGTTAAATAGATAGTTTAATAATTAAAAAATATTTACTTTTTCATTTCAAAAACCCTGACGTAATCTACAACGAGAAATTGATTTTTATAAATATTTGTGTCAGGATTACCTGGCCAGTTTCCACCAACGGCAAGATTTATAATTAAAAAGAAATCTTCATTAAAAGGGTAATTGATTTGTCCAAAATCCTTTTTGCTGAAAGAAGAAAATAATTTACCATCCAGAAACCATTCTATTTCATTTTCTTTCCATTCCAATGAAAAAACATGAAACTCATCATTAAAAATTCCTGTTGGTAAGGCAATATTTTTACCCAGTTGTGTGCTACCAGGCCCCGGCCCAAAATGCAATGTGCCGTAATTTTTTGATGGATCTTTTCCTATCATTTCCATAATATCTATTTCTCCGCTTTGTGGCCATTTACCGTAAACTGAATGCTGGGGCAACATCCAGAAAGCCGGCCATATACCTTGACCCTGAGGTAATTTTGCTCTAAAATCTATACGACCAAATTTTAAAACTTTTTTATTTCTTGTGACCATTTTTGAAGAGGTAAAGTTTTTATTACCATATGCTTCTTTCCTAGCTTCAATGATCATTTTACCATTTTTAAAACTGGTATTTTCAGGTCTGTAATATTCCAATTCGTTGTTGCCCCAACCACATAATGTTGGGCAACCATCTCCGTTTTCAAAACTCCAGTTTTTTAAATTTAAAGTGGTACCATTAAATTCATCCGCCCATTTTAAACGATAACCTTTGTATGATTTTGGTGCATTGTAACCCGTATCAATTACTGCTGAACTTTTTGTTTTTTTATTTTTTAAAGTTGTTTTCATTTTTTGTGCAGCAATGCTTTTTGCAGTGCAACAAAATAATAATATCAAAACTATATGTAATAAAATCGACTTAAAGTATCTGCTGTGCATGTAATAAAAATTAAAAAGATTTTACAAAAAATATTAAAAGAGTCAAAAAAAAGAGCATTCGGTTAAGAATGCCCTTCGTACTTACTACATATTTTTTATTTATGAACAATTATAGTTTCTGTGGCTATGATTTTCCCACCTGCGTTCATCATTTTAAGATGATAAACCCCATTACCATGTTTTGTGAGGTCAATGTTCATAGGACTATAGCTGCTAAAAGATGTATACTTACCGCTAAATATTAAAGCCCCTAAAGAATTATAAATAGCAATTTGTAATGGTTGTAAATTGTTTGCATCGATAAAATACCTTATCTGAAATTTTCCGTTAGAAGGATTAGGATAAACAAATAATTTATTAGAATTCAATTCAGTAATATTAACTGTGTTGGAAGTGCTTACACAACCAAGAGCACTGGTTAGTATTAGGGTGTAACTTCCTAGTCCATCGATATTTACCGGTATAGAATTACCTGATTGCGCTGTTATAACTATTCCATTTCTAAACCATGAATAGGTATTGCCAGCACCCGGTGCATTTGCGGCAACAATAGTTGTGGTTTGTCCCGGAGTAATTTGTGCTTGTGTTGTAGCAATTACAGGAGGTGCCGGAGGTGCAACAATTGTAACTATTAATGCAGCTCTTAATCCTTCGCAGCCAAGATTATTGGTTTGGCTAACATAATAAGTTACAGAACCTGCTGTACTTGTAACTGTTGTTGGTGCATTTAATACACCAATACTACCCGTGGTCGCAGTGTACCAATTTAGAGTATTACCTATAGCTGCTGTCGCAGTTAAGCTACTTGATTGTGCATTTAAACAAATTAATAAAGGCGTACTAACAGTTGGCGTTAATGGAGCAGTATTTACTGTTACAGTTATATTAGCTCTTGGCCCCTCTATACCTGCACTTGTTTTTTGACTTACATAATAGTTCGTTGTTCCAGCCGCTGTTGTAGATGGTGTTGGGGCAGTAGCACTTGCCGTACCATTCGCAGCTACAGTGTACCACAATAAGATATTGCCTGCCAAGGCTGTTGCCGATAATTGCGCAGCGATACTATTTTGGCAATAAATAATTGGACTAGTAACGATAGGCGCCGGTGGAGCCGGTGGAAGAAGAGCTGCACCAAATTTTACATCATCAAAATAATATATTCGCTCTCCTGCTACTGCTCCAGTTACACCAAAATTGAAAAATATGGTTGCCTTGTTTAAGCTGTATGCAAGGTTTAGCGCCGCTGTGCCTGCTGCCTGATTGGCAAAATTAAATTCCAATGTCTGCCAGCCGTTGGCTGTTGTAACAGTGGCTTCAGTTTCGCAACTGTGTGTTGGATCATTTTTATCTTCAACCTTTAACCTTACCTGTATGCCTGCATGTGGGGAATATACTCTTACATTCATTCTTTTTTCTGTGGCTGTAAAAGGTATGTTGCTGCTAAAACCTGTTTGCACTGCACCGCTTTGTGCTGTTATTGTTGTGCCTGCATACAATTCTGCAGTATTTGTTTTAATTACTTTAGCCACTTTATTGGTTGCTAACGTGGGGTCTGCTACAATCGTTGATTGCTCTGCTCCTGCAAAACCTACCAAGCCATAATTTACCGTGGCATCATCAAAGGTTATCGGTAGGGTCATTTGGGTTAAACTACCACCACCGCCACCTGATGCTGCTAATCTTACCTCATCAAATAACCAGGTGTAGTTTGCTGTACCATC
>JANLVW010000453.1:0-8675 GCA_031364205.1 Ferruginibacter sp. | reverse complement strand
CCGAATGTTATTTTGTTCTCTGCAGTAACCCAGTCCTTGGTTTCAGCGCTTTTATCATCTTCCATCCAGCGGAAAGGGTCGGAAACTTTTGTACCGAAATAATCATCTACTGTGGTTCCTTTCTGTGCGACTGGATACGTTAATTGTGCATGGGCATTTATCATGGAGAGTAACATTAGGGCTAAAGTAAATATTTTCATGGCAGCTGTATTAGTTGAATGGTTGATTAGTTGATTTATTTATTGATGGTTGAATGGTTAAAAAATTATATGAAAATTACGGAAAAACTTTATAAATAGTACCACGGTGGAGAATGGTTACTACTATAATTTTTGGATTGATTATTTGTAAACCCATTCTATAATTTCCTATTCTGATGCGATAGTAATTTGTGTAGCCACTAAGTTTTTTCAGGTCTTTAATTTCAGTTACATTCTTTGCTGTTTCCAACGCTTCCAAAACTGCAATAGTACTTTCTTTGATATATTTTGGAACTAATTTTAATTGTTTTTCAAATGTTTTGGTGATGATTATTTCCATGCCTTCATATTGGTTTTGAGTTGCGCCAAACTAAGCGTCTCCTCTTTATTTGTGTTATCCATCATCATCCCAAAATAGAAATCTTCTAGCTCTTCATTTTCTATAACATTTAAAATTTTATCTATCTCTTGATCTGTCCAGGAGTTGCGTTGTTTTTTTACGGAGAAATGATTTGGTAATAATCCAATTTTTTCTGCAATGAATATATTTTTATAACCGCTTTTATTAATAAGTATCGAAATATTCTTTTTTAGTAGTTGATATTCTCCGATAATCTCTCTCATGTTTTGTTATTTACATTACAAATATAGTACTTTTAAAATACAGAAATGTGTTGAATAGTTGATGTTTGATGGTTGCTAGTTCGTTGGTTGAATAGTTGAATCCTTAGATCTATAAAATTATAAAATTCTCTAAATAATTTTACTTCAATCTTGTGTCTCACATCTAATATCTTACATATACAATAATATTCCTTTTAGAAAAAGATATGCGACATAAAAATAAATAACAATTCCTGTAACATCTACCAGCGTTGCCACAAAAGGCGCTGATGATGCTGCGGGATCGAACTTTAATTTTTTTAATATAATTGGCCACATCGAGCCCATTAAACTTCCCCAAAGTACAATACCAATTAAAGAAAAGAAAATAGTGGCAGCAACCGGTCTCCAGTAAATACCGTAATCGAAAATATGCAGATTCTGCCACAGTACAATTCTAAAGTAATCGATGCTTCCGAGTATTACACCAAGTATAAAGCCCGATATTATTTCTCTGCGCATTACTCGCCACCAGTCTGACAGCGTGACTTCTCCCAAAGCCATTGCCTGGATAATTAAAGTACTTGCCTGCGAACCGCTGTTGCCGCCGTTGCTCATTATAAGGGGTATAAACAATGCAAGTACTGTTGCCTTTTCTATCTCTCCCTGAAATACAGCATGGCAGTGGCTGTAAGCATTTCACCCAAAAAAAGTATAACCAGCCAGCTTGCCCTTTTCTTAACAAGTTTTGGAATACTGATGTCTAGATAAGGTTCGTCCAAAGCTTCTGTACCACCAATTTTTTGTATGTCTTCTGTGTACTCTTCCTCTGCTACCCAAAGCATATCATCAATGGTTACAATACCAAGCAAAATATTTTTATCATCTGTAACCGGTAAGGCCACACGGTTGTTCATTTTAAAAACCTGACCCGCCATTTCCTGATCGTCATTAACTTTTAAAGAAATAAATCTTTCATCGGTAAGGTCACTCACTTTTGCATCAGGCGCAGCCAAAATAAAATCTCTTATTCTGATATCATCAATTAATTCGCCCTTGTCGTTAATTACATAAATAACATCAATTGTTTCGCTGTTTGTTCCACAGCGGCGAATTGTTTCCAGTACTTCTTAGACAGTATTGTATTCATATAAATAAACATAGTCCGGAGTCATTAACCTTCCAACACTGTTTTCAGGATAACCTAATAATTCTAAAGTGATTTTTCTTTCTGCCGGCACAAGGGTTTTAATTAACTCCCTTACCGTTCCTGTAGGTAATTCTCCAAAAAAATCGAAACGGTCATCCGGTGGCAATTCATTTAATAATTCTGCACTTTTAAATGCAGGAAGGTTTTTAATGATTCTTTTCTGCTCACTTAAATCTAAAATTTTAAAAACACTTGAGGCCCGGTGTATTGAAAGGTGAGAAATAATCTGTGTTTCATAATCATCAAACTCATAAATAAGATCTGCAACATCACTGATATTCTGGTCATTTAAAAATTCTTCTATCGCCAGCTGATCTTTGGATGCAAATGCCTCTTTGAACATTTGCTGCAGAGATATGCTGGATGTTTCCAAAGACATGAATAGTATTTATTAATTTTGTTTTGAAGTGTCACAATTTACCCTTTTACTTTTAAATTTCTTTAATGATTCTTGCTAGTTTATTTATGGCCGAAAGCCCTGGTAAGGGTAGAGGAATATTTACCAATGAATTGATTTTAGCCCATACTATTATTGAGATTGCCCCTGTAATTGTAATGTCTGCAGGTGATAGAAGATTACTTGACAAAACATTGCTGCACGATTATATTTTTGAATGGGATGCAAACAAAACACAATGTTGTATGGCATTGGGTTTTGTGCCGATTTACAACCATAGTTATAATAGCAACTGCGAATATTTTATGGATTACAGCACAGAAACAATTATGCTGAAAACAGTAAAAAGTATTGAAAAAGACGAAGAGGTTTTCATTAATTACAATGGAGATTTTAATGATAAAACCTTATTGTGGTTTGAGGCGAAATAAATTATTCTATGGTTTTTAAATGCTTCGTTTTAAAACAACCCATGTATTTTAATATTTCATATTTATTATTATATTTACATAATAAATACTTATTTATGAAATCAGTTCTCATACTTCTCCTTTTCACCAGTTCTGCATCAACATTATCTGCACAAAGAATATCAAAAATATCTATAAACAGTGCAGGGGTTTTACAAATGTTTACGATAACTACAGATGATAATGCTGTAATTAATTTAAACTCGAATGGCGAGGTTGTTAATTATGGAACGGAATATTTTTCAGAGAAAATTCAAAATTATTCAAGAATAGAAAAATTTAACGGAAGGGTTGATTTATTCAGTGTTACTGATGATAAAGCATTGCAGGGGAAATTAAAATATATAGGAAGAACTGCAATTACTTATTACGCATCCTACGATATTGAAGCCCTTAGAGGCAAGATAAAAACTATTGGTAACTTATCTTTAGATTATTACATGCAGTACGACGATGCAATATTAAAAGGAAAAATTAAAAATATAGGCAGTACCACGTTGCAATATTTTACAAGTTTTGACAATGAAGCTTTGCGCGGAAAATTAAAGAATGTTGGTAATACAAATTTAAATTATTACACCTCTTTTGAGGATAAAGCTATTAAAGGCAAAATAAAAAGTATTGGTCAAACTAGCTTTACCTACTACACTTCTTTTGAAAAACAATTTGCAGGTGCAATGAAAACCGGTAATCAAACACAAAACATTGCTGGCATAAATTATCTTATACAGTAATGGTTTCTTTTAACTGGAAATAAATTATATTTTTAAAATTAATTGCATTGAAAAATATATTTTTACTCGTTTTATTTTTACCTTCTGTCTTGCTTGCTCAAACTATAAATAAAAAGCTACAAAAGTCTGTGCAGGCTTTGGTAAACGATTATAAAGGAGATATTGGAATTTTTATTAAAAGTTTAAAAACAGGCAAAGTTGTTCAAATAAATGCAGATACTGTTTTCCCTACAGCAAGCATAGTAAAAATTCCTATACTCATTGGTATTATTAATAAAATAAAAATCGGGGAATTATCTTATCACCAAGAATTTTCTTACAACGATTCTATGTTATATGCAGGTGTAGATATTTTAGGTTCATTTAAAAACGGCGAAAAAATTGAACTCTCTAAATTAATTATGCTCATGCTTTCTATGAGTGATAATACAGCAAGCTTATGGTTGCAAAAACTTGCCGGCACAGGTACTGCTGTTAATGTGTTGATGGGAAAAAATGGATTTGTAAATACCTATGTTAACTCAAAAACTGCAGGAAGAGAAAATGATAGAACCCGATATGGATGGGGACAGACAACGCCTAAAGAAATGGCTGTAATATTTGAAAAATTGTATAAAGGCGAAATAATAAATGATTCGCTTAGTAAAAAAATGATCCGTTTATTAGGCAGAAATTACTGGGATGAAGAAGCTTTGAGCGAAATACCTGCAACCATATTTGCAGCAAGTAAAAGTGGAGCAGTTGATGCAAGCAGAAGTGAGATTTTATTGGTAATGGCAAAAGAGCCATATATATTATCTGTCTTTACTAAAAACAATACAGATCAAAGCTGGAACACGTCAAATGAAGCATGGGTGCTTTTTAGAAAATTATCTAAAATTGTGTATGATTATTACAGCAGATAATTTATAATTATGCTTTCCTTCTTAAATTTAAATAATCGAGATAGTAAACAATTTTTACACTAAACTCATTGCTGTGAGGATTGTTAAATACAGCAACCAGGTTTTTGGAATAATTGTCATTGCTGTAGGGATTTAAAAACACATTACTGCCAAGCGCATTTTTCCAGTTGAATGTTATACGGCTTCCCCATTTAAAATCCCAGGTGTAAAACATATCAATATTAAAAACATTAAAGTTTCTGTTTCTACCGTCAGCGAAGGGAAAATCGCTCCAATTACCATCAGTTTTTAATTTGTAAAAAGATCGGTTTATAATATTTGTCCAGTTATGTCTTAACCTGATGGTAGCATTCATCCGGGCTGTAAAATTATATTGTCCGCCGACAACAATATTATTGGTTCTTACCGTTCTAAATGCAATAATTGGGTCATTGTATCCAACAACCAATGTGCTGACTGTATCTCTGTGAGAAAATCCCCATTGGCCTTTATCAACATTTCTATCAAAGCCTGCTGTAATTTGAAATTTATCGTTGAATCTGTACCGAGTGTTTAATCTGCTTGTAAAAAAAAGAGCATCTTTTACTTTGCCTTCAGCTGCCCCTATAAACCAGCCGGCAAATAATTTTTTGCGGCTGTCACTACTTCCACCGGCTCCCAAAAAAACATAAGCAAAGCGGTTTAATTTTAATCCGGGCGTTCTGGCTTCAAAGAAATCTACAAAACGTACAGGTTTTGTATTTAGTCTAAAATTTGCATCCCAAAAATTTCTAAATAAAAACATTGCGCTGCCGGAAACATCAAAAGAATTCCATTTGAAAGGCTTGTACAGGTAAGCATTTCTATAATTTAAATTGTAACTGTGGCTTAAATATTTTTTTGTTGGTTTGTTGTAGTTAAGGCTTACGCCGGTACCTTGTTCAAAGGAATTATTATTTTGTAAATAACCTAAATCATTTGGATCGTATTTGTCACTCTCAATATTTAAGCCTGTATTCCATCGCCATTTTCCGCTGATTTTTCCACCATTTAATTCAGTTTTATAGCCGTCATAACTTCCCTGTTTTCCAGAAATGTTACTGTACTTGCCGGATGCCCTCAATAAATAATTGTTCGCTTTATCAAAAACCGAAATATCTAAACCCGTTACGTTTGCATTTCGTGAATTGCCTTTGCGGGTAACATTTGTATTTGTAAGGGTAATGGATGAGCGATTTTTTAATGCCTGGTCAAGTACCAACACATTGTAATTTGTAAGCGGCTCAGTAAATATTATTGAATCAATTTTAGAAATATTATTTACAAGGATTGCTTCCATAGGTTTTGTAACTGCATTAAAAACTCCTATACCCAAATTGTGTTTTGTACGTCCGCTCAATTTTGTGGCATTATATAATCTTGTTATTCCGGGGTTTTTATCAATTGAATATTGAGGGTTATTTTTTGTAAAATCAAGAACCTGACCGGTACCTGATGGCTCTGCACCTATGCGCCTACTGTAAAACAATCCTGCTTTATTAAACAGTTCTGTGCCTTCTGTAAAAAATGGCCTGTAATCATCAAATCTTACCTGAAAAGGTGATAGGTTTAAAAATACATTGTCGCTCTGTACCTGCGCAAAATCGGGTATTAAAGTAACATCTAAAGTAAAACTTTCATTGATGCCGTATTTAACATCCATGCCACCGCTTTTTATAAATTCAGTTTGTTTTTTACCATTAACAGATGGCGACTGCCGAAAACCTCCACTGATGTAAGGCAAAAAAGAAAGCCTTAACGGCGGAACAATATTGGTAAGATTGGTTAATTCTCCCCATTGGTTTATGCTGCCGTCTTTATTAGGATCCTGTGGGCTCCAGGTATCATTTTCATTTTTATTTCTTATAAAACGGGTAAGTTGAAGTCCCCAGGTCTGCACATCTTTTTTAGTAAAACGAATGGCACTAAAAGGTATTTTCATTTCAACAATCCATCTGTCAGGCTGAATACTTACTGCACTTTCCCAAACTGCATCCCAACTTCTATCTGTACCGTTTGCTGTAGATTGTCTTGCATCGCCCTGCACACCTGCTGCAGTAACCTGAAAAATAAATCCATTTTGTTTGTCGAGATAAGGGTCTAATCCAAAAGTAAAAATATCGCAATCCTGTCTTTCATTTCCGTCTCTTTGTGTTAACTGTTTGCGTATGTTTTTTACATCATCATACATGGTTGCCAGCACAAAGATTGCTTCATTATTATATGCGATTTTTACCTCAGTGTTTTTTGTAGGTTGCTTTCCAAAATCTGGAGAGGCAATAATAAAATCTTTAATGCTGGTAACATTTTTCCAGTTAAGATCGTCAGGTTTACCATCAATTTTAATATTGCCGGTAATTTTTGTGGCTGCATATTTTTTTATCTGCCCAAAGCCTAAGGCACCTATAAAAATAAAAAGGAGAGAAAAGAAATATTTCATTTGAATTAAAATACGAAAATAAAAACTTTATATAAAGACAAGTCAAGAAAAGTATGAGTGGGCAAAAGGAATAATAAAAGATTTTTATAAAAAAAGGCTGATGCATTTTACATCAGCCTTTTAAAAAATTAATCAGCCTGCTTCTCTGCAAATTCTCTCCTTATAATGTTTAGTGCAGCACCGGCTTTAAACCATTCTATCTGCTGTTTGTTGTAAGTATGGTTCACCATAATTTCATCTTTTGAACCGTCTTTATGTTTAAGTACAAGTTTTAATCTTTTGCCGGGAGCAAATGTTTTTAAACGAATAACGTCAATTATATCATCTTCCTGAAACTTATCATAATCTGTTTTGGTTTCAAAAGTAAGCGCCAGCATGCCCTGCTTTTTAAGGTTAGTTTCGTGAATGCGTGCAAATGATTTTACCAATACTGCTCTTACACCTAAATGCCGTGGTTCCATTGCCGCATGTTCACGGCTGCTGCCTTCACCATAATTTTCATCTCCGACTACAATAGTTCCAATGCCTGCCGCTTTATATGCACGTTGAGTATCAGGAACGGAACCATATAAACCCGTAAGCTGGTTTTTTACCAGATTGGTTTTATCGTTTGCAAAATTTACTGCGCCTATCAACATATTGTTACTGATATTGTCTAAATGTCCCCGAAATTTTAACCATGGGCCGGCCATAGAAATATGATCTGTAGTACATTTTCCTTTTGCTTTTATAAGCAATTTTAATCCCAGTAAATCATCGCCTTCCCATGCTGCAAAAGGTTCTAATATTTGTAAACGTTTACTGGCTGGCGATACAATAACATTTACGTCACTGCCATCTGCAGCCGGTGCCTGAAATCCCGGGTCATCAACTGCAAAACCTCGGGGAGGTAATTCATAACCTGATGGTGCATCAAGTTTTACCCATTCACCTTTGTCGTTTAGTAAAGAATCTGTAAGTGGGTTAAAGTTTAGATTTCCTGCAATAGCCATGGCTGTTACAATTTCCGGAGATCCTACAAATGCAAAAGTGTTGGGATTGCCATCAGCACGCTTGGCAAAGTTTCTGTTAAAGCTGTGAACAATAGTATTTTTTTCTGCTTTTTCTGCACCCACACGTGCCCACATTCCAATACACGGACCGCATGCATTTGCAAAAACAGTTGCACCGATTTTGCTAAACGTATCTAAAAAGCCATCTCTTTCAATTGTAAAACGTACCTGCTCCGAACCCGGTGTAATGGTAAATTCAGATTTTAATTTAAGCCCTTTTTCTGTAACCTGTTTTGCCAGACTTTCTGCACGGCTAATATCTTCGTAAGAAGAATTTGTACAGCTACCGATTAACCCAACTTCAATTTTAGTAGGCCATCCATTTGCGGCAGCAGCCTCTTTCATTTTAGAAATTGGCGTTGCTAAATCGGGGGTAAATGGGCCATTTAAATGTGGCTCTAAAGTATTTAAATCTATTTCAATAACCTGATCAAAATAAGCCTGAGGGTTTGCGTAAACTTCTGCATCGCCGGTTAAATGTTCTTTAATTGTATCTGCCATTGCAGCAATTTCTGCCCTTCCTGTTGCGGCAAGATAGCGGCTCATACTTTCATCATAACCGAAGGTTGAAGTAGTAGCACCAATTTCTGCACCCATATTACAAATGGTTCCTTTGCCGGTACAACTCATGCTGGTAGCACCATCG
>JANLVW010000431.1:0-4196 GCA_031364205.1 Ferruginibacter sp. | reverse complement strand
CAGCATTATTCTATTAATTCTACCTGATATTTTATTTAAAAACATACTAGTTATTAATTTTAGATTGTAATTTTTCTTCTGCGACAGCTTTTTCTAATTTTGTTTGAGCTTCTTTTTTTAAACTTTCAATAGATGCATTTTTTGCAATACTTTCATAAGTTGCTTTCGCATTAAAATAATCTTTTTGCTGCATGAAAATATCTCCCAATAAAATATATGATTTAGTTACCCATTCATCGTAACCGGTTTCTTTAATAGTTGCCAACGCGGCTTTTTCAGAAGCTGCAAAATTATTTTGGGAGAACAAACAATTTGCAATTTCATACCTGGCTTCAGCACCCCACAAAGATTTATTAATTGCTGTAACAGATTTAAACGCTGCAATTGCAGCAGTAAAATCGCCGGCAATTTGGGCTGATTTTCCTAACACTAAATTTCCTATAGATTTATCATCTGTACTCAAACCTTTTTTGGTTAGCAATTCCTTTGAAGCTACAAATGCTTCTGTATAATCTTTCAACTGGTAAAAACTCCGCACAAGTCCACGCAATGCTTCTAATTTATTATCCTGGTTTACAGCATTAATATTCAACGATTCAAAATATTTTTTTGCATCTGCATAATTTTTCAATTCAAAATAAGATATACGTGCAGCCTCCAATGTTGCTTTTTCAAAATACTTGCTGTTACCTTTTGCATTTACATAAGCATAACCAATAAGGGCATTTGCAAAATCTTTGCCTTTTTGATAGCACTCGCTACGCTGAAAATATGCATCTATCAAAAAAGCACCTGCATTATATTTAGAAATATAATTATTATAACCTGAAATGGCAGCACTACAGTCACCCGTATTATATTTTGTAAATGCTGCTGAATATGTAAGTGAATCTGCCTCCAACATGGAAATATTTTTGCCGTTTTCATTCATCAATTTTACATATTCTTCAGGCTTACCTTCTTCTACATAAATACTTTTGACGATGTCCGCTGCTTCATCAGCTTCTGCAGATTGAGGATATGTTTTTATCAGCTGAGAATAACTTTTTAAAGCCTCACTATTGTTGCTGCTATTGTAATAAGCAAGACCCAGTTTTAGCAATGCTCTTGGTTTTAAACCTCCATCGTTAGATGCCAGCACAGCATTTAAATATGGTAACGCATCATTAAATTTTTCATCAGCGATGTAGGTCAGTGCTATCTCCATGTTTATATCCTGCTTTAATGTGCTCTTAGGATATTGCTTATTAATATTGTTTAAAATAGAAATTTTTTCTGTACTGTTTTTAATGCCGGCTATCATTGCTTTTTGATACATAGCATAATCACTTTGTGGCGAGGCTGCAGCAATAGCAGCATCGTACATAGCATTTGCGCGGGGCAAATCTTTCTGCATATAATAGGCATCTGCATTACGCAAAAATGCATCATGCTCAAGCGGGCTTGATGTTGCTGTTACATTTTTTACAACCTGTTCAAAATATTGGGAAGCCGATTTATAATCTTCTTTTTGAAACCTACTGTAAGCAATATTATATTTTGCAGTTTGTTGGTTTGCCTCGCCCTGGCTTACCGCACCACTTTGTAAAAATATTATTAGGTACCTAATTGCATCATCATATTGTTGCTGGCGGTAAGCAATTTCTCCACGCCAAAAATTAGCATAATCTGCATTTTTACCGGCGTTTGCATCGCTGATAATTTTTTTGAACAACTCATCTGCCCTTGCTAGTTGTTGTTCGTTTACATACTCAAGGGCTTTGCCGTATAATATTGTTGGATAAACTTTTTGCATCGGAACCGTAGGTCTTTCAATAGATTGATACAATGAAAGTGCATCTGTAAAATTATTTGTTCGTGCCAATAAGGAAACCAAAATTTCTTTTGCTTCGATATCGTAATCAGAGTTTGGATAGTCTTTTAAATAGCTTTTTATTTCGTTTAAAGCCACATCCTGATAACTCAGTTCATAAGATAATTTTGCGTAATTAAAACGTGATACTTTTTGTTGCAAGGCATTGCTGCTGTTAAATGAGCTGTATTGAAACGCAGTTCTTGCATTTGCTTTTTGACCGGTTTTTAAATAAAGATCTCCCAATAGATACATACTATTTTGCCCCATTGAATCTTTTTCGCTGCTCAGTTGTTTAAAACCTTCAATGGCTTTTTGTGTATTACCGGCTGTGTAATAACTAAAACTTAATTCATACAATACTTCTTTAGATACTTTATCAGCACTGTTTACATAAACTTCCAATAATGGCAGCGCTTTATCATATTCTTTTTTCTCAAAATAAATCTGACCAATTAATAGACGCAGTTGTTTATCATAAAACAATTGAGTTTTACGGGTTAATACACTTTCGCCATAGCGCAAAGCTTCATCTTTTTTACCTTGAAAATAATAAATTTCAGCAATGTAATAAGGCACTACACCCTTGTATTCATCAAAAGTTTCTACAAGCTTAAAAGCAGATAATGCCTCGCTGTATTGTTTATCGTAATAACTTATAAAGCCATAATAATAATTTGCAGGAATATAATATTTGCCGGTAGAAAGCTGGTGTATTTCGTTAAATAAAGGCTTGGCTTCTGCAAATTGTTTTAGGTTGAAATAAGAATATGCTTTTTCAAACTTTGCATCTGCAATTTGGTCGTTGCTAAGGTTTTCAAAACCTGCATCAGTAAAAGATGTAATGGCATTTTGAAAATCATTTTTCAAAAAATAATAATGTGCCAAATGAAAATTCATTATTTGCCTGCGTGGTTCATTATTCACACTGTTTATAAAAAGGATCGCATCTTCCTTTCCTATATCCTGCAGCAATTTCAATTCACACAAAGCATTGTAATAATCAATGTCATCATTTATATATGCATGATCTGTTTTTTTATTAGGCTGGTATTTTAATTTTAATTCTTTTACTAAAGGATAAGCAAATGCATACTGCTCTTTGGCAATAAATTCTTTTGCAGTTTTATAATCTTTTTCATCATCTGTAAATACATGTGTAGGTTGCGCAAACACAGTACAGGTAAACATTACAGCTAAAAGTGAAATAAGATATTGTTTATACATCAGTTGGTTAAAATTGTAAGTTAAAAGCTAGCTAGCCGTTGAGTGCTGGCTTGGCAAAAATTATACCGATAACAAATAAATAAAATCGGATATTGCGCAATGTAAACAAATGAAAAGTATTTTTATTTAGCTGTTAAAGACTTGATAAAAGAATTATTTATTTTAAAACCATATCCCAACCAAAATCCAAAATTAATCAAAATGAGAAAACTACTTTCAACACATTATTCGGCAGGTGCATTTAATACAGCTATGTTATTTTTAAGAATTGTTGCCGGTGGGTTGATGTTTGTACATGGTTATGATAAAATGGTTCACTTTCATGAAACTGCCGCACACATGATAAACTTTATGGGCATAGGTTCTAAAGCTTCAACTGCATTGGTAATTTTTGCAGAATTTTTCTGCAGCATGCTGGTAGTACTTGGTTTATTTACAAGGCTTGGTTGTATACCATTAATAATTTGTATGAGCGTAGCATTGGTAAAAGCACATAACAACGATTTTTTAGGTGAGGGTCAGGTAGCTACTTTATTTTTAATTTGTTTTGTGGTTTTGCTTTTTGTAGGAGCCGGCAAAGTGAGTGTGGATAGTATTATTGGTAAATAATTATAGTGAATGGTGAAAGGCAATGATAAATATAAAATTTATTGCTTGTCATTTTTTTGGGGCTGTAATCAAAGAATCTTTGATCAACTTTAGTTCGGGCTTTTCGCTGCAATCTTTTGCTCAAAGGCAGCAAAAGGATTTGCGCAGCAATCCCCCAGCCCTTCAATATTAAATCTTTTTCAACATTTAAACTTGGGTTCATTTAAATATAATATACTTCAACATCTCACTATAAAAGTTGATAAAAGTTATACTACTTAAGAGCGGCGGGATAGAAGTCGATATTCCTGCCCGACTTCGTCATTCAGGAGGGCTTTTTATAACGCTTCAGCGAATAAAAAAATAGGAATGTAGAGCCCGAGCAAATGCTGATTGAAAAATAAAAGATGAACGCACAAAAACTAATGTGGTAAAAATAAATCCAACAATACAAAAACGGCAAACACAACTGATGCAATGCCATTAGCAGTCATAAATGCAATATTTACTCTGCTTAAATCGGTAGGTT
>JANLVW010000418.1:0-4382 GCA_031364205.1 Ferruginibacter sp. | reverse complement strand
TTTCAGACAAAAAAGAAAATGTGATTTTTTTACTCTGGGGTAAATTTGCACAGGATAAACAGATATTAATTAATACAGACAGTCATTATATTTTGAAAGCAGCCCACCCTTCTCCCCTTTCAGCACACAATGGTTTTTTGGGTTGCAAACACTTTTCAAAAACAAACGAAATACTTGTAAAACATGGAGAAAATCCCATTGATTGGAAACTTTAATTTAAATAAATGACATTATTAAAAAATATTTTTGGACGAGTATGGGCTTTGTGGGCATTGCTCAGTTTTACTATAACATTTCTTATAATTTTTATTCCATCAATGCTTTCATATTTATATAAGGATGAAGTGAAAGGTCAGAATTATTTTATATGGGTATCACGTGTTTGGATGCAAAGCTGGCTTTATTTAATTGGCTGTCCGGTAAAAGTGTTTGGCAAAGAAAACTTTGAAAAAAATAAAACCTATGTAATCGTTTACAATCACAATGCTTTATTGGATGTTCCGCTTTCAGCACCTTTTGTACCCGGGGGCAATAAAACAATTGCAAAAGCGTCGTTTGGTAAAGTGCCGATTTTTGGTTGGTTTTATAAACGTGGTGGCATAATGGTTGACAGAAATAAAGAAAACAGCCGTGTAAAAAGTTATGAAGCAATGCGGTCTACATTAAAGAAAGGTATTCACATTTGTATCTATCCTGAAGGTACACGCAACAGGACCGGCAACCCACTAAAACCCTTTTACGACGGGGCTTTTAAACTTGCTATAGATGCAAAAAAAGAAATTATTCCATGTGTAATAATTGGTACCAATAAAGCCATGCCCGTAAAAAAAACGTTTTATCTTGTACCGAAACGTTTAAAAATGATTTTTCTTAAACCTGTTACTTCAGAAAATATTGATACAAAAAGTTTAAACAAAAAAGTGTTCGAAATCATATATAAAGAATTTACTAAAAATCAGTAAACGACCTTGTTCTATTTATTTTTAGATCTCTTAAGATTGGGGATTTGGGACTTATGTTTATGCTGAAATAACGTGACCTTCCGATAGGTGATAAATTGATTCCCATTTGCCAGCAATGTAAATCTCTTGAAAGATAAGCGCTTAATACTCCTATTTTTCTTGTGGTAACATCAAAGGAACCGTTCATTCCAACTTTCCATTTTGCAGTAAGATTTGCAGATGTATTAAAAGTAATACCCTGCGAAATGTTGCTTTTAAATTTTGCTTGAGCAAAATCAAACTGTTTACTCACAAGCAAAGAATAAGATAGATCAACATTCCAGGGAATAGTAAAATCTACAAATTCCGACGGATTATTTTGAATGTAAGTTGCTTCCTGTTGATATTCATCTAATGGAACAGCGCCTAAATTAGTTTTGCGATTCAAAGGTGGAACATTGGTTTTTTTGGATTTATTCCCTCCCTTAAAACTTGTTTGTAATTGAACGCCGGCACTAACTAAATTTCCAAGGGAAACTTTATTTTTCCATATAAGTTCATTAATTCTTCTGCCTTGTGCATTTGTTTTGTAAGGATCAAAGGTAGCCTGACCGCTGATGCTAACTTTTTCAAATAAGTTTGTTCTAGCCTGCAAAGAAATAGTGGAAAACTGAAATGAATCTGCAAGAAAATTATAGGAACCTGCTATGCCAAAATTATCCAATAGATTTATTTTTTTAACAGCTTTGGCACTAGTGTCTTTCCTGTCCCTCACCTTTGCTGAAATAATATTATCGATATTATAAGAAAGTCCGCCAAATTTTTGATTGCTGTATGCACCGTAAATGCTTCCATCAAAATAAGAAAATGGTTGTTTATTACCAAGTGAGTCATAAATAGAATTGTAATAATTATTTGCATTGAAATTTGGAGAATAATTAAACGATAGACTTGGTCTTATTTCATGCCTGATTGCTTTTATTTTACTTTTTTCATTAAAGGCAAACATTCCAAAAATTCTCGAGGAAGCACTTAGTCCAAAAGACATTTGCCTAGCTGTGTAAAGACCTTGCGTTTGAGCAACTGTATCAACTTTATTTTTTAAGGAATTGAACTGCTTTTCAATTCTTTTTTGATACCATTTTTCCTGATAAGAAACTGATGGAGATAATTGTAAAGCCCCTAAAGAAGGTAAAGCCAATGTTATTGGAATGCTGTGCTGCGCACCATATTGCAGATTTTTATAAATCTGCCGACTTAAATTACCTGCAGTATCATAAAATGAAGTAAGGCTCTTTGCATTTCCATTATAAGCTATACCCAGGTTTTCAAACCATTTATATTCACCTATTGGCTCTTTTCTTCTAAAGGGATAAAGTGTATTTACATTAAAAGCGATGTCAGGCAAATTTAAATTTGTAAGACCAGATACGGAATTTTGATTATGATTAGCACTTACAGAAATATTATACGGTCTGTTCTTCCAAACCTTCGAATAAGTAATAGAGGAATTAAGCTGGTTTTGAAAATTTAAATTTGCATTTGTTGGTACCTGCGAATTGTATTTTGTGCTGCCTGCGTTTACGTTTGCACTAAAGTTTACCCCCGGCCGGGATTTTGTATCCGCGCTGTGTGTCCATTGAAAATTTATTGTTCGTGTATTAGGCTGGTCCAAAGGGTGAAAGTTTTGAACTGCCAACGCAATATTACCCTGATAATGGTATCGCCGGAAATAACGTGGATTTACATTTAAGTTCCAGCTGCCATAAGAATAAAGCGTTCCTCTTGTAATTAAATCCCAATTAGGACTTAAGATTTTGTAATAACCTAAATTCTGCAAAGCAAGCCCACGTTGCGCATCTGCTACAAAACTGGGTGCCAGCAAACCACTGTGTCTGCCCTGCGTAAGTGGAAATATACCAAATGGTAAACTGATGGGCAAAGGAACTCCTTCAAATTCGGGATGAACAGGTCCTGTATAAGCCCATTTTTTATTTACAAATTTTATTTTTCGGGCAATAAAAGCAAAGTGCGGTGTGTCTAAATTACAGGTTGTAAAACGGCCGTTTAGAGCATAAAAAACGGAAGTATCTGCTTTCTTTATTTTCTCCCCATACACAAACATTTCTCCCTGTTTGGTGTAAGTTCCTTTTGTAAGTCCTTTACCCGTTTTCATGTCAAAACGAATGGTATCACTTACCGATTGAAAATCTTTTTGCGAAAAAAACGGATAAGATAAAACTTTACCCAGGGTATCTTTTTTTATAAATGCACTGACCAAACTGGTTTTTTGATCAAACTGTATTTGAGGAGCTGATAGATTATTGTCTTCATATTTTACAGAAGAAATTTTACCATATAAATATATTTTTTGCCTCGGTACATCTATTACCATAGAATCATCTGCATGGTAAACAACCGGAGATGATAGTGAATCCTTAGAAGTTTTAAAATTAAAAGTATCGATGCTTTGAGTAAGAAGTGAATCAGATCTCTTTTTCTTTTCTTCACTGATAGAAGGCGTGCGAGGTGTATTTGATTTTTTCTTTAAAAAGTTTAAAGTACTGTCTATATTTTTTTTTATTGGCGGAGGTGTATCCCTTATTTGCTGAGAAATATTGTATGTGTGAAATTTAAATTTTGCAAACCCTTCAAAATGATAAGTTAATAATGTCAACAATGGCAGGCACAACCAAGCTAAAATATTTTTTGCCTTACCTTTGTTTTTGTAATTCATAAATGCGAATGCGCAAAAATAGCTATTAAAATTTTACCTGAAATTCTTTAAAAGAATTATAACATATACTGTATAACCCAATTACCATTATGCTGAAAAGAGGATTGTTTATTTTTATTTGCCTTATTTATATAGGTTCTTTTAAAAACGAATGTGCTGCACAAGCAAAAAAACTAAGAACAATTGTTGTAGATGCAGGTCATGGAGGAACAGATGCCGGTGCTATAGGTCAGTATGAAAATTCGTTACGGTCTATGGAAAAAAATGTAACGTTGGGTATTTCTAAAAAATTGGTGGAAGAATTAAAAAGGCAATTGCCTGATGTAAAAGTGGTACCTACAAGAACAACTGACGTTTTTGACGATCCTCGTGTAAAAGCAAATATTGCTAACGATGCCAAGGGGGACTTATTTATATGTATACATGCAGATTCAGGTCCGTTAAAAACCGGCAGAAGACAGGTTGGTACAAAAACCGTTACCAGACATAAAATTACTTACACCGGTAAAGGCAAAAGAAGAAAAAAACAGTCAGAATCATATGAGATTGATGAGCCCATTTATGAATATTATAAAATGCCATTAGCAATAAACGGTACAAGTGTTTATATTTTTGCGGCCGCTAAAACAAGTGATAAGCTTAAAGCCATTATGAAAGGTCAGGAAGATATTCAATTTGAAACAGGCACAGCAGATAGTTCTTAC
>JANLVW010000373.1:0-2645 GCA_031364205.1 Ferruginibacter sp. | reverse complement strand
CATAACTGTTGTATGCAAAGCTTCGTAGCCATTGCTTTTTGGGTTACTCAACCAGTCTCTAAGCCTTTCAGGGCTTGGTGTGTAGGCATCGGTAATAATGCTGTACACTTTCCAGCATTCTTCTTTTTCTTTAGCTGTAGGCGCATTTACTAAAATGCGAATTGCAAACAGATCATACACTTCTTCAAATGCAACACCTTTCTTTTTTATTTTACTCCATATGCTGTGAATGCTTTTTGGGCGGCCATAAATTTCACAATCCAAGCCTGTGCTGTCAAGCTTTTCTTTTATCGGTTTTATAAAATCGTTGATGTATTTGGTACGTTCTTTTTTTGTATCCTGCAGTTTTTGCGCAATAAATTTAAATGTGTCCGGCTCCATGTATTTCATGGCCAGATCTTCCATTTCTGTTTTTATATTATACAGCCCCATGCGGTGTGCAAGCGGAGCGTATACATAAACTGTTTCTGACGAAATCTTTAATTGCTTCTCCCGCTTCATGCTATCCATGGTGCGCATGTTATGCAGCCGATCAGCAAGCTTTATTAATATTACCCGTGGGTCATCAGTAAGTGTAAGTAAAATCTTTTTAAAATTTTCTGCCTGCTGGCTGCTGTTGCTGTCCATTACAGAAGAAATCTTTGTAAGGCCATCAACAATCTTTGCTATTTCAGTTCCAAATTCACGGGTTACATCCTGCAGGGTTATATCAGTATCTTCTACAGTATCGTGCAGCAAAGCACAGATGGTACTGCGCACACCAAGCCCAATTTCTTCCACACATACCATTGCTACAGCAAGCGGATGAAGAATATATGGCTCACCACTTTTACGCCGCATGGTTTTATGCGCTTCGGCTGCCATTTCAAAAGCATTGCGAAGCAACATTTTATCGCCCGGTTTCAATTTTGTTTTTAGGGTCCGCAGCAAAGCCCGGTAATGACGAAGTATCAGTTTTTTTTCATCTTCCTCACCAAGCGTGTAAGGCGTTACAATATTTTCGGTAGTCACTTCCATTCATAACGAATTTACTGAAAAACATTTTAAAAAAGGAAAGTTAGGGGCTGTGTTCAGCAAAGCGTTGTTTAGCCTGGGTTCCCCGCTTTTCGTTGCAAGTCCGCACTCGTTCCTCGCTTACGGGCTTTACACTACAATCGGGAAGCCTTTCAGCAGTTTATCTTTTTTCGGCAATTCGAAAAGTATGAGTCACCATTTAGAAAAGCAGGTTTAGAACCTATGCTAAATCACCGATTCCAAATTCTGTCATTGCCGTTCCTACTAAATTGTTTTAAAAAATAGGTTAGCAGCATCTTCCTCTCTAATTTCATTGAATATAAATCTATACGATGATCAAAATTATAAGCTTGTGCTTTATCCTTATTTCAGCAAATATTTTTGCGCAGCAACCTTTAATGATGCCGCAGAATATTAAAAAAGCATTTACAAACGAAACAAGAAGTGCAGATGGAAAGCCCGGTAAAAAATACTGGCAAAACCATGGTAAGTATAATATAAATGTGTTGGTAGCGCCACCATCAAAAACGGTAACGGGTAAAGAAACCATCAGCTACATTAACAACAGCCCAACAGCTTTAAATACTTTAATGTTTAAATTGATTTTAAACATTCACAACCCCGGAACGGCAAGGCAAAGCACGGCTTCGGCAGATTATTTAACAAAGGGAATAATTATAGATAAATATGTTGAAAACGGTATAGAGCAAAAGTTTGGTGATCCCCGTGGACAAACCATGCAACAGGTAAGGTTAGCAAAACCGTTGGCTACCGGCGAAAGTATTTCTTTAAGTTTTAACTGGCATTATGAGTTAAGCGAAGAAAGTGGAAGAGAAGGAAAGCTGGACAGCACAAGTTTTTTTCTTGCTTATTTTTATCCACGCATTGCAGTGTTGGATGATGTGCATGGCTGGGACAGAATGAACTTTACAGATGCGCAGGAATTTTACAATGACTTTAATGATTATACAGTTTCTGTTACAGTACCAAAAAACTTTTTGGTGTGGGGTACCGGCGATTTACAAAATGCAGCTGATTTATTACAGCCTGCTTTTTTGGCAAAATTTAATACAAGTTTTACCAGCAATGAAGTGATAAATGTGGTAACAAAATCAGACCTCGAAGCAAAAAATATTACAACACAAAATGCAACAAATACATGGAAATTTACGGCAACCAATGTGAGTGATATGGCTTTTTGCATAAGCGATCATTATGTGTGGGATGCTGCAAGTGTTTTAGTTGATAAAAAAACTGGTCGCCGTGCAAGTTGCCAATCGGCCTATATTTTTGGTGCGGGCAAATTTGTCAATCAGGTAAAACATATTCAGCATTCGCTGGATTGGTACAGTAATAATTTTCCAGGCATACCTTATCCATTTCCAAAAAGTACCATTATACAGGGCTTTGCAGATATGGAGTACCCGATGATGGCAAATGACAGTCCGCAGGATGATGATATAATGCAGCGTTTTATTGCCGAGCATGAAGTTGGGCACAGTTACTTTCCTTTTTACATGGGTATAAACGAACACCGCTTTGGTTTTATGGATGAAGGATGGACAACGGCTTTTGAAAATATGATTGCACAGGATGATATGGGCAAGGAAAAAGCAAATAAATTCTTTCAG
>JANLVW010000340.1:0-3071 GCA_031364205.1 Ferruginibacter sp. | reverse complement strand
CAGAAAAAAACGATTGAGAAAAAAAATATTTATGTTGATAATATAAAGAGAGAAAAGACTGTGCCCCGCAAAAAAATAGGTGATGGTGTTTTTCTAAATTTTTTACCGGTATTTGACAAAGATGTTTTTGATGATGATGTTGTGGAGAAATTAAAAATTTATCTGATTAATCAAAATGAAGAAGGTTATGATTTTAAATATGACCTGGTTTTTAATGGTGAAAGCTCTTTTAGCCTTAAAGGAAATATTGGCGGTCTTTCAGAATTTTACCTGCACGATGTAAGTTTTGAAGACATGGGAGATGGGCCAAAATTTGAATTTGATTTTTCATTGACAAATCCTGATAAAAAGAAAGCTGCAGGACATGAAGTTTTTTACAAATTAAGAAGCAAGCAACTTTTTAATAAAATAGAAGAAACCCAAAAAAAGAATGAAGCATCTTTTAGGTATGAACTTTTTACCCATTATCCCGATAGGGTTGATGAAGAAAAAGTAGATATGAGTATGCTGGGGCAGGCAGGCTTTCGTGTTTACAATGCAGATAAAATAAGAGAAAATTTATCACCGGCCCGTTCGGTTATAGATCTGCATATTGAAAAACTTACAGACCATTGGCAACAGTTGACCAACTTTGAAATATTGACTTCGCAGCTTAATAATTTTGAAAAGTATTACGAGCTTGCCATTGCGCATAAGCAGGGAACACTAATTGTAATACACGGCGTTGGTGAAGGTATTTTACGAAATGAAATTCACGATATTTTAAAACTAAAAAAAGAAGTAAAATCTTTTGTAAACCAATTTCATCCTTTGTATGGATATGGTGCGACAGAGATATTTTTTAAATAGATATTGTTAGGAAATTTTAAACTATTTTTTCCGTTAACAATTTTTCTGACACGATTTTGCTCAGCATTTCGTTTGTTTTTTTTGCATAGGAAACTGTCACTGTTCCGTCAAATGCTTCTGTAGATATTATTTTTACAATAAGACCGAGATGAAGACCTTTTACATTTAAAAACTTTAAAAAATCTTCAGATGAATGTGTAACTGCAACAAGCTTTATTTTATCGCCAGGCTTACAGTCGCTTAATTTTTTAAATTCCAGCCAATGTATTTTTCCGTTCTTGTCAGGAATTGGCGAACCGTGAGGATCTATGTTGGGAAAGCCAAGCAACTCATCCATTTTATCAAAAAATACAGGTGATTGTAAATGCTCAACGTGTTCTGCAATTTCGTGTACCTGCTCCCAGCCAAAGCCCATTTTTTCAACCAGGTACATTTCTGTTAAACGGTGTTTGCGGATGATGAGCCCTGCCGCTTTTTTACCTTTTTCTGAAAGTTTTAAAGGTTTGTAACTTTCGTATAATACCAATTTTTTTTCAGCCAGTTTTTTGATCATACTGTTTACAGAAGGCATTTTTATTTTTAGTTCAATGCTTAATTCCTGCACAGTTACTTCGCCATTTTCGTTGCTGATATTAAAAAGCGCTTTGAGATAATTTTCTTCTGCATAGGTGTTCATAAGGCTAAGTTAGTAAAGTTGGGGAATGTATTTAATTGTTGAAAAAAGATTTTATAGCTTAAGGGCTGGTGGATGGGAAGCAGTACCCCACAGCGAAGCGAGGAGTACTCCGGACAGCCGCAACAAATGCTGAACATTGTTAGAATGCCCACAGCCCAAAAGCAATTTGGTACAACAATTAAAACAAACTTATTTTTACAATTCTATCAGCCGGCTGTCGCTCCGTATTTATGCAGAGAGGAAAGTCCGGACAGCAAAGGGCAATGCACCGGTTAACTGCCGGCTGTTTTAGCAGTAAAACAAGAAAAAGTGCCACAGAAAATAACCGTCGTTTTGCATGCAAAACGATAAGGGTGAAAATGTGAGGTAAGAGCTCACAGTAAGTGCAGGTAACTGTGCTTATGGGTAAACTTTGCATGCTGTAATGCCACATATACTGCTGGTGCTGAAAAGCAGGCAGGCGGCTCGTTTGCTGCATTGGTAACAATGCGCAGTGGAGGGTAGGCAGCAAGACTGTAACAGTAATGTTGCAGCCAGATAAATGACAGCCTTTGTTGTAATTATATTACGGCAAAACAGAATCCGGCTTATGGCTGATAGAATTTTTATTTTCCTTTTATAATTTTATTTTAGCACAGAATATATTTTGAATTAACGATCATGACAATTGCAAAAATAATGTTGGCGGAGTTACTTGCCGAAGCCGTAACAACGAGAAAAATGCTAGCTCTTTTCCCTTTCGAAAAAAGCAATTACAAGCCCCACGAAAAAAGTATGCCGATGGGTAACCTTGCCAGGCACCTTGCTGAAATTTATGGCTGGGCAAAAGAAACTGTGCAACAGGATGAACTTAATTTTGCCAAACTTGATTTTGTACCGGAAGCACTTACCGGCAACGAAGAATTGCTTGCATTGTTTGATAAATGTTTAGCAGCTTCTAAAACGATACTTGAAAATGCGACTGATGAAGAAATGGCAAAACCATGGACGATGAGGAATGGTGCAGAAATTTATTTTACCATGCCCAAAGCTCAGGTAATGCGTACATGGATGTTGAACCACAGTGTACACCATCGGGCGCAACTGGGCGTTTATTTAAGAATGTTGGATATCCCTATACCAGGAAGTTATGGACCTTCGGCTGATGAATAAATTACAAACTTATCTTTCCGCTAAAATCATCCGAGCTAAAATTTTATCAATGGGTAAAGTCATGCAGTCTTCGTTAAAATCTGTAAGGTTTATAAACCGAAAAGTTTCTGTTTCTCCCGTTTCATTATACATGTTCATTTCTCTTTCATCAAACTGAAATGGCTGGCTGCGAAGGGGAGCTGTAATGGATTCCAGTGCTTTTACTTTGTAATAAATTGACATTATCTGATCGCCTTTTCTGAATGCAGATGGCTGATAAAAATCTGTGGTATAAAAATGTTCTCCAACTTCTACATTTAAATTCATTTCTTCCATAAATTCTCTTCGTAAACATTCTCTTGTGCCTTCGCCTTCTTCCAACCCGCCGCCACAAAATATAGTAACATACATTCCC
>JANLVW010000333.1:0-6536 GCA_031364205.1 Ferruginibacter sp. | reverse complement strand
GTATATAAAAAACTATCCAAAGATGAGCGCATTGCACAGCTGATGGTAGTGCGGCTGTCCACAATTGACAGCAGAACAAAGACCGTTACTTTTTTTGATGATGATGTGGAAAAACTGATAAAGAAATACAATATAGGCGGTATCTGTGTTTTTCAGGGTAGTCCGGTAAAACAGGCTAATATTATTAACAGATTGCAGGGTATAGCAAAAACCCCTATCCTGATGTGTATAGATGCAGAATGGGGTGTAGGTATGCGCCTTACAGATAGCGTACTGCCACTGCCAAGGCAAATGATGATGGGCGCCATGAAGGATGAAACTATTGTTTATCGATACGGACAATTGGTTGCAGAACAATGCAAGCGCATTGGTCTGCAGGTAAATTATGCACCCGTTGTTGATATAAACAACAACCCCAATAACCCGGTTATAAACGATCGCAGTTTTGGCGAAGACAAATATAAAGTTGCCGCTTTTGGTGTGCAGTATATGAAAGGAATGCAGGATGCTGGTGTGATGGCTTGTGCAAAACATTTTCCCGGGCATGGCGACGTGGCTACAGATTCGCATTTCGATTTGCCGGTTATAAATAAAACCATGGCGCAGTTGGATTCGCTGGAACTTTATCCGTTTAGAAAAATGTTTGAAGCAGGTGTAGGCAGTGTAATGCTGGCGCATTTATATATACCTGCAATTGATACTACTGCCAACAGGGCAACCTCATTATCTCCACAAAACATTAATGGATTATTGCGTACCAAATTAAACTATCAGGGTTTAACTTTTACTGACGCACTGGAAATGCAGGGGGTAAAAAAGTTTTATCCTGATGGGGCTGCAAGTGTACAATCATTAATTGCGGGCAACGACATGCTTTGCCTGCCGGGAGATGTGCCCGGTGCTATTAAAAAAACTAAAGAGGCAATAAAGAAAAAATTACTGAGCTGGGCTGATATTGAAATGCATTGCAAAAAAGTTTTGACTGCAAAATATGCGTACGGTCTGCAGAATTTACAACCAATTAATACAAATAATTTAACTGCTGATCTAAATGCGGGTGTTCCGGCTATGAGGAGAATGATAGCCGAAAATGCTATTACGCTTGTTGCAAAAAAAGATGCATCTTTTTTCCCTTTGAGGGATACAAAAAAAGGGGAGGTGGCTTTTGTAGGTTTTGGCATTACAACGGAAAATGAGTTGGCTAAAAGAATTAAAAAAGATTACAACGCTACGGTGTTTTATGGTGGCGACAGTGATCTTTTAAGCAAACTACAACCTTTCAAAAAAATAGTGATCGGTATTCACAATGTTGGCAGATATGCAGCCAGTAATTTCGGTTTTACTAAAAATAATCTTGATGTACTTAATGCCATTCAGCAAAAAGAAAACAGCATTTCATTTTTATTTGGAAATGCCTATGCATTAAAATACATGTGCGATGTTGCCAATATGGTTGTTTGTTACGAAGACGATGAAATCGTGCAGGGTACGGCAGCAGACTTTTTGCAGGGCAAACTTTTTTATAAAGGCACTTTGCCTGTAACTGTATGCGAAAATTTAAAATATGGGTTTGGTATAGAAACCGCGGCAGCAAAGCCTCTGTTTGAAAAACTTGCTACTGATAAAGTAAACCAAACTGTCCTTTATAAAATAGATTCTATAGCAACAGATGGTATTACCAAATTGGGTATGCCGGGCTGTGTAGTATTGGCGTTAAAAGATGGTAAAATTGCTTACGAAAAAGCTTTTGGCAATTTTACTTATGATAAAAAAACGCCGGTAACAATAAATACTGTTTATGATCTTGCATCTGTTACAAAAATATGCGCCACTACATTAAGCATTATGAAACTGTATGAAGAAGGAAAACTGGACCTAAAGAAAAAGCTTAGCGATTACCTGCCTGAAACAAAAAGTACCAATAAAAGTGATTTAATTATTGAAGATATTTTGTTGCACGAAGCAGGACTTGTGGCCTATATTCCTTTTTATAAAGAAACGCTGGATGCAACTGGTAAAGCTTTACCAACTGTTTTTACATCGGTTGCTAACGATTCTTTCAGCATTGCTGTAACAGAAAATCTTTACATGAAAAATGCCTGGAAGGATACTATTTACAAAAGGATACTTACAAGTGCTGTGGGGCTAAAGGGTAAATATATTTACAGCGATAATGATTATATTTTTCTGGGTAAAGTGGTGGAGCATTTAACCGGTATGCCCATGGATAAATATGTGCTGCAAAACTTTTATGAGCCAATGCAACTGAAGAGCACTGGGTACGACCCTTTGCTTCGCAACAACTTGGAAGATATTGCCCCAACTGAAAATGAAAAGATATTCAGAACTCAATTGATACAGGGAACAGTGCACGATCCGGGTGCTGCTATGATGGGCGGTGTGGCGGGGCATGCAGGTTTGTTTAGCAATGCATACGATTTGGCTGCCATTATGCAAATGCTGTTGAATGGCGGTAGTTTTAAAGGCAAACAGTATTTTAAAAAACAGACGGTCGATTTATTTACTGCTTATAACAGCAACAGCAGCAGGCGTGGTTTTGGTTTTGATAAACCCGAAAAGGATAATGCTACCCGCAAAGAACCTTACCCCAGCATACAGTCTTCGCCCCTTACATTCGGGCATACGGGCTTTACCGGAACCTCAGCATGGGCAGATCCTGAAACGGGAATGGTATTTGTTTACCTCAGCAACCGTGTATATCCGGACGGAAGTAATACCATGCTTAAATTAAATGTGAGAAGCAAAATAATGGATGTGTTGTATGAGGCAACCAAACCACCAGTTAGCAATTAACAATGGAAACATTTTTTAAAGTCCTGCAGTATATTGCATGTACACTTTTGCAAACTAACATGAATGAAATTTTTTTGTCGCTGGAATTGTGATTGTCTCTTTCGGTACTCAAACATTTTAGGGTGTTAACCTTTCAGTATAGTATGTAAGTGTTTTTTATACTACAATTAATAAAATAACAACCACTATTAATACCATACATTCTATTAAAATTATAAAGCCGTTGATAAATACTGAAGCGGGCCAAAATAATAAAATTTATTATTAAACAAATGAACTTTACTAATAAGAAACAAAATAATATTCCTCTAATAAGCCTTCTCGTATCATAATGAACCCAAGATCTATATCTGTAAACGATTATGATTATCTGTTGCCCGATGATCGCATTGCGTTGCATCCGCATGCAGAAAGAGACGCATCGAAATTACTTGTTTATAAAAACGGTGTGTTTGAAGAAACGCAGTTCTCCGAAATTGATAATTTTATACCGGCTAACAGTCTACTGGTTTTTAATAACAGTAAAGTAATAAATGCACGCATAAAATTTACCAAAAATACCGGTGCTGTTATTGAAATATTTTGCTTGGAACCGTTTGGTGACATAGCTGACTACAGCAGCATTATGGCCGCTACAAACAACGTGCAGTGGAAATGCCTTGTAGGTGGCGCAGCAAAATGGAAAGATCAAATACTGCAAAAAGAAATTAACATTAAAGGCGAAAAAATAATATTGTACGCAAAGAAAATTACTAAAATAACTGAAGCTTTTATTGTTGAATTATTTTGGGTGCAACCAGGTTTTTGCTTTGCTGAAATTATTGAAGCTGCAGGAAAAGTTCCCTTGCCACCTTACATAAAAAGAAATACTGATAGCGATGACAGCAGCCGATACCAAAACATTTTTGCTGTGCATGAAGGATCCGTTGCAGCACCAACCGCAGGGCTGCATTTTTCACCTGCACTTTTTGAAAAGCTTGCAGCTAAAAATATTGAAAAAGCTTTTGTAACACTACATGTAGGTGCAGGTACTTTTAAACCTGTAAAGGCAGAAATCATGCAGGAGCATGAAATGCATGCAGAATATATTGATGTAGATATTGATACAATTGAAAAACTTAAAAACAATATTGGTAACATTACCGCCGTAGGTACCACATCACTGAGAACATTGGAATCTCTTTATTGGATGGGTATAAAAGTACATGCTAATGCATCAATAAATAATCCTGAAATATTGCAATGGGATGTGTACGATCACGAAATGGCAGCAGTAAATTTTTCAGCGTTAGAGGCTTTGAATTTTTTAACGGATTGGATGAATTTGCAAAATAAAATAAGTCTTTTTACCCGTACACAAATTTTAATTGTACCCGGCTATAAATTTCGGGTGGTGAATATGCTGGTCACTAATTTTCACCAACCACGCTCTACTTTGTTGTTATTGGTTGCCGCAGCCATAGGTAATAATTGGAAGAAAATGTATGACCACGCATTAAAAAATGATTTCAGGTTTTTGAGTTACGGGGATGGAAATTTGTTGTTTTTAAAGTGAGAGAAAAAGAAGTGCAAAATGTTGCTCAAGTACCATCTGAAAAAGTTCAATAAAGATCAACAGCTCAACATAGCCCCGATGGGCAGTAGTAGCTGCCGCATGATAAAACTAAAAGTATAATAATAACATTGCGGCACTACTGCAGACAGCGGGAAACCAAAGCTTGTTGATGTTTGAAATGCAGATGCTTTTCTGATTTTGCTTTAAAAAAATAATTTTATTTTAAGGCTGTATGGTAACCGGCGTTCCTACAGGAATGTAGCTGTACAAATCTTTCATTTCACTATATTTTACTGATACGCAGCCGTCGGTCCAATTGTAAAAATTATCAACGGTCCATTCCTCTTCGGGCCTTGTTGCATGGATGGCAATACCATCACCTATGCGGGCATTTGCAGGCAACATACCTTTTGCTTTGCGATCATTAAACCGGCGGTAACTTTCTTCGTTGGGGTAATTAAGTAAAAGCTCAGGACCCCATTTATTGTGAATTTTTTTTAATACTATTTTAAAAGAGCCGGTTGGTGTTTTCCTGTCTCCTTCTCTCATTTTATCACCCAAATCTCTGCTGCCAAAAACAATGGGGTAAGTTGCATACCAACCTTCGTTATCAAATACTTTTAGTTCATAATTTTTTTTAGAAACGATAATATAATACGGGTTGGAAGTAAGTATGCGAAATTCCTTTTTTAGGTTTTTCTTTTTTACGGATCTAAATGTTCCACCCGTTGATGAAAAGGATAAAAGGCCACCAACAAAAAATATTGCTACTACGCAACGGATAAAATAAAGTTTCATTTTGTGCCTGTGATTAATAAGTTTTTTAACAGCAGATATTACAATATAAATTTAAGAGAATGATGATTACAAATTTGTTATAAAATTGTAAATAGTATAAATATTGTGATATTAAAAAAGTCTTTTACTTTCTGTTGTAAGAAAGTAAAAAGCTTGAGAATTAAACGGTAAATTTTACCAGTTGCTAAACCTTACTCCAATATTAAATGGCTTTATATCCAGACCTCTTTCAAAAATCGATTTAGGGCTGTAAGAGCCGTATAACCTTACGGATCCTAATCCTATATCTCCTATATAACTTATTTTAAATCTTTCTAAATCATACTCACCCTTGTTTCTTTTTTTGCCCCTTTCGTTGCTAATTTGTTTGTTGCGCAGGCTGTATAAATAACCTGCACTTAGACCGAAACTGGCGCTGAAGTTACTTTTGCCCGATTTTTTTGCTGTACCGAAATTTAGCATTAAAGGCACGGTTAAATAATCTGCAGCAAGTTTGTTTTTTGAGAAACTTATAGAATCTCTAAAAACAAAAGGTGAATTTGTTTGCTGACCACCGCTGTAGGGAATTGTGCCGTTTTCTTTAAAACTGATGGGTGACCTGAAACGGTAATTATTAAGCTCCAGACCCAAACCATATTTAAGATTTACATTGTTTTTTACAATCGCATACTTCTGCATAAATAACCAAATGTTTATGTTGATGCTTTTGCCGCCTTTTAATTTTAAATCTGACGCATTAAACGCTGGCGCACCAGGTTTATTTACTACATAACCACCTGCATTTGCATAATTTGTATTGTCGTTAAAATTGGCAAAACCAAGATCAAAAATTAAATAGTTGGTGCTTTTTCTGGGATTTGATTTTTTTACATCAGCAATAATTGTTGTAGTGTCGCCTTTGGCTTTTTTATTTTTTTTGATAATGAGTATACTCCCTATGCGTATAGTATCATTGTATGCGGGTTTATAGGCAGTATCCTTTTTTATAGGTTCTGTTTGTGCATACGATGCTGTGGCCACGGCACAAAGCTTTGCCAAGAAGTAAATCTTTTTCATGTTGTGTGTATTTAAAAATAACTGTGGTTAATTGGTTCCTATTTGAAAGCCTGCTATGTTTAAGGGATTACCTGTTTTAATTTTTGCAGTACGTTCTATCATTCTTTTTAATTGCTTAAATACCGTACCCACTTTTGAGCGCTTTACATTTTCTTCATCTATGTACAATATTTTGTTGTTATTTGTTTTGATATCAGTTAATAAAACTGCTTGCGCATAAGGGGTTTCAAGCGGAACTATATTTTCGTTTGTAAGTGCTATCGGTAACTTTTCCGACTTAATAAGTGATGCGGTTTGTTGCTGAGTAATGTTT
>JANLVW010000328.1:0-1019 GCA_031364205.1 Ferruginibacter sp. | reverse complement strand
AAATTGCATAATTTAGTGTTTAAAAAAGCAAGGAGTTAAAATTTGTTAATCAAAATTTATAATAGACAAGGTGAAATAGTTTTACTGAATAAACTTAAAAAACCAAAACCTTTTTAATACATAAGAATTAGAAGTAAAATTAAAAATTTTCATTTGACAAATTAAAAAAAAGAAAGTTTGTTAAAGAATGTTAAGATTATTTAAAGCAAAATGTAGGAGATGAAGATTTTTATTGGCTAAAAGAAGGTAAGAATTCTTAAAAAAATAAAAGTTTATCATAAAAAACACAGTGCATATTTTTAGCTCGACCTTTTCATTTTATAAACAAAAGAAACAGCAATTACTTTAGGTCTATCTATTTTTATTAATAAAAAAACATAAAAAACTTAATTATAAAAAATCTATTAATTTCCATTGAAATTTAAATTATGGCTATTAATAAACTAACAGAATCTGAACAGGCTAAAACAGAAAATACAGGCTTTGGTTCAAATGCTGCAAGTTATGGTGGCAGGTTTTTAAACCATGATGGTACACCAAATATAGAAAAAAAAGGAATTGGTTTTTTTGCCAGGGTAAGTTGGTTTCACAGCATGCTCTCTATTTCAGGATGGCGTTTTTTTCTAATAATTTTATTCTTTTATATTTTCGTAAATCTTCTTTTTACCCTTGTATATTATTTTATAGGTGTCGAACATTTGATAGGACTAAAAACCACCTCCGAATCAGAAAAACTGATGGAAGCTTTTTTCTTTAGCACTCAAACTTATACCACCGTCGGTTATGGCAGAATAAGCCCGTCAGGTTTTTTAATGAATGCTGTTTCTTCTTTTCATGCTTAGATAGGGCTGCTCAGCTTTGCTGTTGCAACAGGTTTAATGTATGGCAGATTCAGCCTGCCAAAAGCTTTTATTAAATTTGCTGAAAATGCTGTAATTGCTCCATATAAGGGGGGTTCAGCATTAATGATTAGGTTAACACCTTATAAAAATACTACGCTCACAGATGCAGAAACCAAA
>JANLVW010000320.1:0-3744 GCA_031364205.1 Ferruginibacter sp. | reverse complement strand
ATTCAGATGAAGTTAAGCAATTTTTATAAATTATTTAATGCTGTTAAATAATCGTTTCCACCTCGGTCCGTTTTCCCAACTAAACCAAATAAGAGAGGCTTTTCCTACAACATGATCTTCTGGGACAAAACCCCAATATCTGCTGTCAAGAGAATTATGTCTGTTGTCTCCCATCATCCAAAAATAATTCATTTTAAATGTGTAGGAAGTTGCAGCAACATCATTAATAAAATACTGACCGTTTCTGTTTTCAAATTTATTGCCTTCATAAACTTGAATACAACGCTGGTAGCGGATTAGATTATCCGGTGTTAATTGAATAGTTGAACCTTTTTGTGGAATTGTTAATGGACCATAATTATCAGCAGACCAGCGACTGGTAGTATCGTAATAAGGGAAAAGTTGTTTGTCGGGTGACATGATATAATCAGTAATGCTGTAACCAGCAGGGAGTTTTAATTTTGGCTTTTCTTCGTTGGTTATATTAACCAGCCAATTTGATTGATCAATTTGCCTAACATCAAATTGATCAATTCGTGCATAAATTCCCATTGCAGCAAGAGTTTCCTTATCTACAAAACTGTTGGCAGGTACTGTCATTACTGAATATCTTTCAGACTCAGAAAAAGCAGGTTGTGGCTGACCATTAATAATAACTTTTCCATTTGCAACCTGTAATACATCGCCACCAATGGCTACACATCTTTTAATAAAATTTTCTCTTTTATCTACAGGCCTTGTAATAATATCTGAGCCATACCGGTTCCATGTTTCTTATCTACCAATATCTCTTTCTACCTGGTAATAAGTGGTCTGGCTTCCAAATTGCTGGTCTTTGTCATTGATCAACGTATCATTAACCGGAAAATTAAAAACAACTACGTCATTTCTTTTTACTGGTGATGCCAACCATCTTGTATATGGAATATGAATTGCTTCTGAATAAGATTTTACAGGAACAAAAGGCATTGTGTGGTGCACAAAAGGCATTGCAATCGGAGTGTTTGGAATTCGGGGACCGTAAGAAAATTTACTCACAAATAAAAAGTCATTTACCAGTAATGTTTTTTCCATTGACGGCGTTGGAATGGTATAAGCCTCAAAAACAAATGTGCGTATAATAGTTGCGGCTACCACTGCAAATGCAGCAGCATCTATCCATTCCCGTGAACCTGATTTTTTGTAATTGTCTACCACTTTTTTGCCTGCATATCTTTCATTTGCAGAAAAACCCAAATAAGGAAAATAGATAAATGGAAGAAAGACGGCAGCTGCATGATGCCCTAAGCCAAACCTTCCAAAATATTCTGTAAATTTTATTGTAATCCAGATGGTGATGAATGTTCCGGCTACTGGAATAAACTGTGCATAAAACCACCATTTTTGCAACTCCATTTTTTCTACCATACACCAGGTGTTGTAAAATGGAACAAGTGCTTTCCAAGGTTCAATACCCGCTTTTTTAAACATTCCGTACATACCAACATGCCAGCCAATCGCAGCCACTATAAAAATTAACCAACCAATACTCATAAACAGGGTTTTATTAGCTTCAAAAGTAATATTTGAAAATTACAATAGAAGAGATTTAACATTTAAATAGTTGCAGTCTGTTTAAAACTAAGGAGCAGCATAGGTTTTTACATCATCAGCGGTTATTGTTTTGCCTCCCATTATTATCAATCTTTCAATAACATTTCTCAGTTCTCTTATATTACCCCCCCAGTTATAACTTTTTAAAATGGCCATTGCATCTTTGTCAATTTCCTTTTTTGGCTGACCATATTCCGCTGCAATTATTTTAGTAAAGTGTACTGCAAGTTTAGGAATATCATCCTGCCTTTCTTTTAAAGAAGGAACATGAATAATAATTACACCGAGTCTGTGATAAAGATCCAACCTAAAATTTTTGTCGTCCACTTCTTTTAATAGATCTTTATTTGTAGCAGCTACTACCCTTACATCAACACTAATATCTTTATCTGCTCCTACCCTTGTAATTTTTCCTTCCTGCAATGCACGCAATACTTTTGCCTGTGCATTTAAACTCATATCGCCTATTTCATCTAAAAATAAAGTTCCACCGCTGGCTTGTTCAAATTTTCCAATTCTTTGTTTTATAGCTGAAGTAAATGAACCTTTTTCATGGCCGAATAATTCGCTCTCAATTAATTCTCCAGGTATAGCTGCACAGTTTACTTCAACCATTGGCCCGGTATTGCGGTTGCTTTTTTCATGAATCCATCTGGCCACCAGTTCTTTGCCTACACCATTTTCACCGGTTATTAAAACACGTGCATCAGTAGGTGCAACTTTTTCAATGGTGTGTTTTATTTTTTCCATGGCAGGGCTGTCGCCAACCATGTCATTCATTTTATTCACTTTACGTTTCAGCACTTTTGTTTCTGCCGTTAGATTTGTGCGGTCAATTGCATTGCGCAGGGTAATGAGTAGTCTGTTAAGATCCGGCGGTTTGCTGATGTAATCAAAAGCACCTTTTTTTACAGCTTCTACAGCTGTTTCAAGGTTTCCATGCCCGCTGATCATTATAATCGGAATATCGGCGTTAATCACTTTTGCCTTTTGCAAAAATTCAATTCCGTCAATCTTCGGCATCTTGATATCGCATAAAACAACATCGTAATTTTTTAAACCAAATTTTTTTAACCCATCTTCGCCATCAGCAGCTTCTTCAATTGTATAGCCTTCAAAAGATAAAATTTCAGAAAGTGTTTTTCTGATTGCCTTCTCATCATCAATAATTAATATATCTGCCATCTTATGATTTTATTTACAAAGATTAAAAATACTATTTAAATTTTTGTATTTGCTTCCTTCTTTGTGTGGTGGGTTAATAAATTAAGATTGCATAAATCAAATCAAGCCATTTTGTACTGGCATCTTTCTTATCTTTAAAATAAAAAAAATGAACCGCAAACATTTTCTTAAAATCAGTTCACTTGGTTTGTCTGCTTTGTCAATTAATAAAATAAATGCATTTACAGCTGCTCCAAATATGCCAATTGTAATTTCAACTTGGGATAGTGGGATGGCGGTAAACGAAGCTGCGTGGACTGTTTTAGAAAAAGGTGGTCGTGCACTTGATGCCATAGAAAAGGGTGCTATTTCTATTGAAAATAAAATTGACTGTTGTGTGGGGCTCGGAGGTTATCCTGATAGAGATGGTATTGTAACACTTGATGCCTGTGTGATGGATGATCACTCCAACTGCGGCGCAGTAGCGGGATTGGAAGATATAAAGCATCCTATTTCTGTTGCAAGAAAAGTAATGGAAAATACGCCGCATGTTCTGCTGGTGGGTAATGGTGCACAACAGTTCGCTTTAGAAAATGGTTTTGCAAAAGAGCCTAAAGTATTATCAAAAGAAGCACAAAATGCATACAATGTTTGGCTAAAGAAAAACGATTATAAACCTGAGGTAAATATTGAAAGCAGGAAAGGATCCGGCGGTCCTTTTGCCCCCGCTTTTTTTGATGATGGCACACCCAATCATGATACGATGGGTTTGCTGGCAATGGATAAAAAAGGAAATATGAGTGGTGGTGTTACTACAAGCGGTATGGCATTTAAAGTGCATGGACGTGTAGGTGATTCTCCGGTTATTGGTGCAGGACTTTTTGTTGATAATGAAATTGGATGCGCTACAAGCAGTGGTGTGGGAGAAGAAGTTATTCGCATTTGCGGAACCCATTTGGTGGTGGAATTTATGCGACAGGGCTACAG
>JANLVW010000319.1:0-3371 GCA_031364205.1 Ferruginibacter sp. | reverse complement strand
ACTTACTGAATGAAATGCCGGCGGCAGCAACAATTTGTTTGATTTGCTTTCTCCCCGGGAATTTGAAATTGTGCAGTGCTGTTACACGGAAAAACAATAAGTCATATAGCTGCAGATCTGTCGCTCGGTTTACCTACCGTTGGTACACACAAAGGGCGTATATTTCAAAAATTAAAAGTTATAAACCTGCTGGAGTTGATGAAACTTGCTAATTCTTATATATAAATATTGTGTATTAAAACAGTTCCGCAAAAACTTTCCTAAATAAAAACAATGCAGCCAATAAGAAAAGTAAATGTTACCCGTTACGTAACACCCTTGCGGGAAGGCGGTTCCATGCCTGCTATTGCAGAGGCTGATGATGAATTTTTATATGTTTTAAAATTTAGAGGTGCGGGGCAAGGAGCAAAAGCCTTGATAGCAGAATTAATAAGCGGCGAAATAGCAAGAGCATTACAGTTACCCATTCCTGAAATTGTATTTGCAAATTTAGATGAAGCCTTTGGCAGAACTGAAGGAGATGAAGAGATACAGGATCTTTTACGGTCAAGCGAAGGATTAAATCTGGCATTACATTATTTATCAGGTGCTATTACTTACGACCCCGCAGTTACCATTGTAGATCCATTGCTAGCTTCTAAAATCGTTTGGTTGGATTGCTTTATTACAAATGTAGATCGCACGGTTCGGAATACAAACATGCTCTTGTGGCAAAAAGATTTGTGGTTAATAGATCATGGGGCGTCGCTGTATTTTCATCATTCATGGCAAAATGCAACGGAACATACCATTAAGCCGTTTACTTATGTAAAAGACCATGTTTTACTATCATTAGCATCAGAATTAAAAACGGTTAATGAACTTTTCAACAGCATATTAAACCCACAGCTTTTAAAAAATATTGTAGCGATGGTGCCAGATGAATGGCTGTTGACTGATACGCATTTTACTACAGCAGAAGATAACAGGGAAGCTTACACTAACTTTTTAATAACCAGACTGGCACATGCAGAAATATTTGTAAACGAAGCAATACATGCAAGAGAGACAGTTATATGAGTATGCAGTTATACGAGTAATGCCACGTGTAGAAAGAGAAGAATTTTTAAACGTTGGTGTGGTATTGTATTGTAATTCTAAAAAATATTTAGAGGCGGTTTATACATTAAACCATCAACGTCTCAGCTCTTTTTGCATCTCTTGCAATGCCCGGGAAATAGAAACCTATTTAACTGCATTCAAAAATATCTGCAAAGGCAAAGGCGATGCCGGACCTATAAGTTCATTGCCCGCTGCAGCTCGTTTTCGCTGGCTTACAGCCACCCGCAGCACCGTTGTTCAAACATCTAAAACACATCCCGGTTTGTGCATAGAGCCTGCAGAAATGCTGCAAAAATTATTTAAAGATCTCGTAGAATAATACATACATATTGTTTCTTTAAGTAGCTTCAAAGCCTACTATATTTTTTAATTGATTTTTTTTGTGCAGCATTAAATAAAATTAATTACAATTGTAAAATTATTATGAACTTAAAAGAGCTTGCAAAAGAACTTAATTTATCTATTTCATCTGTTTCAAGAGCACTTAGGGATAGTAAAGAAATAAGCGTTTCTACCAAGAAAATTGTTTTGGCAAAAGCCAAGGAGTTAAATTACCATGCCAATCCATTTGCAAGTAATCTTCGGCGGCAGGAAAGTAAAACCATTGCTGTTGTGATACCCGAAATTGCTAACAATTTTTTTTCATTAGCCATTAACGGTGCAGAATCTTACGCTCAAAAAAAAGACTATCATGTACTTATTTACCAAACACACGATGATCTGGAGCAGGAAATATCCACCTTAAAACATTTGCAGAATGGTCGTGTAGATGGTATTTTAATTTCACTTTCCAGCAAAACCGCCAATACCGATCATTTAAAGGATATTAAAAACAAAGGTATTCCTATGGTGTTTTTTGACCGGGTTGCAGAAAATATTAACGCCCCTAAAATAACCACCAACGATTATGAAAGTGGGTTTAAAGCAACAGAACATTTAATTGAAAACGATTGTAAAAAAATTGCCTTTCTTTCTATATCCAACAAACTTTCCATTGCAAATAAAAGAATGAACGGCTATCTTGATGCAGCAAAAAAACATGGTATTGCTGCAGATGATAAACTGATCATTACCTGTGATACAGATAAAGAAGCAAATAAAATTTTAATTAAAAAATTGTTGAAACGGCCTGACAGACCTGATGCTATTTTAGCCTGTGTCGAAGAGCTTGCCGTTTCCAGTTATGTCATCTGCCAGGAGCTAAAACTCAACATTCCCCGGGATATTAAGATAATAAGTTTTTCTAATTTGCAAACTGCAGACATCCTCAATCCATCTCTTACAACCATTACACAGCCGGCATACGAAATTGGCAGAGAAGCTGCATCGGTACTTTTTCATTTGATGGAAAATAAAGGAACGCTGCAACGTTGTGGCGATGTTGTGCTCAATTCAGAATTAATTGTAAGAAACTCAACAAAAATGGCGTAAATTCTCCCTGCACAATAAAACCATTAAACCTGTCCAACAATGAATGTATGGCCTGATTTTATTTTTCCTGATGAGAAAGGTTTTAAAGATTGCATGCTGGATAATTACCTGGCAGCCGGTTATTACAGAACGCAGCATCTTTTATTTACTACACATCAAACGCAAATCAGTAATGAACAAAAAACTTATCCTGTTTTTTGGCTTCGCATACCTGTAAAAAATATTATTGAAAACAAAGCAGCCACATCCATCAGAAAAAAATGTGCAGCCTTTGCAGTGCTTTGTAATAAGGCAAAAATAAATAATGGTATAAATGATTTGTACAAAAGCTACATAAAAGGTATTGATTTTGAAGCTGCAGAAAGTTGCAGCAGTTACCTGCATGATATCTACATTGAAAATCCTTTTAATTCTAAAATGCTTCAAATTAAAGATCACAAAACTTTAATAGCCGCAGGTTATTTTGATGTGGGGAAAAACAGCATGGCCGGCATTTTAAATTTTTACAATCCTGTATATAAAAAATACAGCCTGGGCAAATACCTGATGCTAAAAAAACTTGATTATGCCCGAGCCAATAACATAGAATTTTATTACACTGGATACATAAGCACCGGAAGTAACAAATTTGATTATAAACTTTTTTCTGATAAAAAAGTAGTAGAAGTTTTTCTTCCGCTTGAAGAAATTTGGGTGCCATTTCATCAAATGGGAAAAGAAAAACTGGCTGAATATTTTGATAAAAATATAAGAGGTACTTATTAAAAAATTTAAGACGCTTTAATACAGCAGATCATTTTGAGGAAAAACAGCCGTATTATTTTATTTTTTGCAATGCT
>JANLVW010000660.1:0-4072 GCA_031364205.1 Ferruginibacter sp. | reverse complement strand
TTAAATCAGATAAAATTTCGTCTCCTTTGCTTTGCCAAATGCGCTGCCAATATTCCCGCCATGCAAGCTCCTGTATAAATTTTTATATTTCATACAGTTTATACCCACGTTTAAAAATAATATCTTTAATCATTTTTACGCTTATAACTCCTCGGGAGATATAGGGTGATAAATAAGTTACGTCGCCATCAATAAAGTTTCGGCTTCGGGCATATTTTACAGGATCTATTTCATCTATTCTTTTTAAAATACTTTCCCAGTCTGTGGGAAAAATATAGTCTACTCTTTTACTCATCGCCTTTTACTTATTTTATTCATGCTAATGCTGCGTTGAAGTGTACATTTAAACCTATTAATTCCTTCTTCTCTTTTTGCGAGGTGTTTTTGGCTTACTCCGCTGTGTGTGCGTTTGCGCCATAAATTGAAACTGCTCCGTTTTAAATTTTTGCGCATCAGCGCTACAGTTTCCATTTCACTTAAGCCAAATTGAAATTCAATGGCTTCAAAAGGCGTGCGATCTTCCCAAGCCATTTCAATAATTCTGTCAGTATCAATTACAGAAAATTGATTTAATGCTCCTGATGATTTACTCATTTTTAAGAAAAATATGTTATAATAAAATTTATTTATTTGTGCTGATTTGCAAATGTACATTTATGTTTTACGGAGAGGCTACGACGTTAAAACAATTCCCTATTTCGCTCAGAAATCAAAAAAACAAAGCAGGTAAGAATATAAAAAATATGAAAGTTTGAGGATTACTGTATTTCAGTAAGTCTTTTTATAAGCGAAGAATCAAAACTGATTTTTTTAGCCGTGCTGTCTTTTGTTTCTACAATCATCCATTGAAGTATAAATATCCAGGTGCCGTTTTTTTGGATGAGTTTGTAAGACTGCGTAACTGTGCTAGACTGAGTTTCAATATTGTAAATAACTTCTTTAGCACTGTCTATAGTTTCCTCAAAGCTGACCGGCGTAAAAATATTATTATCATCAATATTTTGCGCTTCATTTATACTTTTCGTAACTGTGTTTGTTGTGATATTGGTTTTAATTTTTACCCCTAAAATTGCTCTGTTTTTGGTTGAAGATGTATTTTTTGGAAAGGGGAGGCTAGCGGTAACAAATGATTTTCGTTCTGACACAGGATTCGTCAAATATGTTGAAGAAGAGAAAAGCGGTGCTTGTAAAGTAGATTTTTTTGGAATAATAAAAAACCCAATTGCACAGATAAAACAAATGAGGATAGTTATAAAAAACAAGTTTCCTGATTTTGAATAAACCAAATTTTTATCATCTGAGAAATACCTGATGCGTTTGTACAATTGAGAACTGTTTTTAAAAGCACCCAACTGAAAACCTTTTAAAATAATGTTGTTATGGGCTATTTTATACAACGTTTCTGCATATTCTAACTTGCCATATTGATAATTTAAAATCTGTACATCACAATTCTTTTCCCTTTCGAGTCTTAAAATATTAGCAAGTATTTTTATGAATGGGTTAAAGAAATAAATGACTTCCATGAGCAGTAAAAACCAGTTGTACAAATAATCCCTGCTTTTGATATGCACAAGTTCGTGAAGTATTATTAATTCTGCCTGTTCCGTACTGATATGGTTTATTAACGATATTGGCAATAATATTATAGGTTTAAAAAAACCAAAAGTTACCGGTGTTTTAATGCTGTTGCTAAACCAAAGTGTAACGCTGTTGTTTATGGATAATCGGTTTGCATGCAACTCAGTAAAATTTTTTAGTACAGCGTTAGGTCTTATAATTTGTTGTATGTAATTATTTCTAAAATCTGACCACTGAATTATAATCTGTAAAATTTTTATAACTACAATGCCTGCATATAGAGCGAATAAAATTTCGTAGTAATTTTCTAAAAATTCAAAGTGACAGCTTTGAAACGGAATAGTGAGACCAATGGTTAAGCCAAAACCTTTAAAAAAACTTAAAAAAGTAACAACTGAAATACAAAATTGAGAAAGGAGAAGAAGGTATAAAAAATTTCTTTTTTGTAAAGGATGATAATTTCTTTCAATATTATTTACAAACAAATAAACGCACAAAAGTATAACAGCCTGCCACATGCTGTGCAACATTGTTTCTATAAATGAGTAAAAGAAAGTCATTCTTTTAAGCTTTTATTTTTTTGCTTTTAAAGTTTTTATTAAATCTTCAATTTTTTTGAGTTCTGCAGCTGTTGTGTTGTTGTCGCCCAAAGCCTGCATCACCATATCTGCAGGGGAACCTGCAAATAAACTACTTATCATTTTATTTACTATTTGCAACTGTGTTTTTTGTTTGTCAATTGCAGGAATGTAAATATGTGTTTTGCTTTCTGTATTTCTGGTTACCAGTCCTTTTTCATGCATTATCTGCATTAATTTAAGTGTGGTAGTATAACCGGCTTCCTTCGTTTTTGTCAGTTCTTCGTGTACAGTTCTCACCGTTGCTTCACCATTAGCCCAAAGCACTGTCAAAATCTCCAATTCACTTTCAGTGGGTTTTATAACCTTTGTATTTCTCATGTTTACGATTAAGTTCGTATTACAATTTACGACTTTATTCGTAATAGTAAAAAATTATTTATTATCGAAAAACAATCCCCATTATATCTCCAACTTTAATATTGTTGTTTGTAGTTTGAACTTTTAGCTGCTGTTGTTTTATTTTAATAAGAACCTCAAAATAATTACCCATAAATTTTACAGATAAGATAATTCCGCAAAAATCTCCTTCACTTTCTTTTACCAACTGTATATCTTCAGGACGAATAATCTTTTCAGTTAAAGAGATGTTTTTATCCAATAAATTATAACTTCCTGACAACCCGGCTACGTAGTCGTTTATGGGGCTTTTATAAACTTCTACTGCAGTTCCTTCCTGTAAAACCTTTCCATTTTTTAAAACAATTATCTTATCTGCCCAGGGCAAAACATCTGCAGGTTCATGCGAAGTGATGATAATAGAAATTTCATATTTGTTACAAATATTTTCAACTATTTCTTTTAATATATTTCTGTGAATGAGATCAAGATTTGAATAAGGCTCATCCAGTATTAAAAGTTTTGGTTTTGTTATCAGCAACCTGGCAAGTGCAATTCTTTGTTTTTCTCCACCCGACAGTTCGTAGGAATTTCTTTGCATTAAATGATCTATTCGGCAAAACCTGTAAAGTTCATTTGCTTCCTGTTGTGTAAATTCATTGGCATACATCAGGAGTTCTTCCATTCTGTAATTATTGCGTAATTCAAAATGCTGGGATAAATAAGCAATTCCTTTTTGCCCTGCAACAAGCTGCCAATCTGGCCCCATAACTTTTTCTCCGTCAAATAAAATCGTTCCTCTTGTTGGTTGTATTAATCCTGCAATTGTTTTTAGTAAGGTGGATTTACCCGAACCCGTTTCGCCAATAAGTGCAATTTTTTCAAATTTTTGCTGCGTAAAATTTATATTTTCCAGGGAGAAATTGCCAAGCAGTTCTTCAGAGGAAAGGTTAGAAACGGAGAGGACTTGCATAAGTGTAAAAATAATTAATGTAGATGGTTTTTAAGATAAAAAAACCTCCAAAGAATAATCGATGGAGGCTTGTATAAAATTTAAAAACTTTTTACTTTTTTATAATTCTTACTGCTATTCTTCTATTTTGTGCCAAACATCCAGCAGAATTATCAGTATTACAAATTGGGTGCATTGGGCCATAACCTTCAGCTTCAATTCTATCAGCTGCCAAGCCCAATTTAGCCAATGCAGTTTTTGCAGTTTCGGCTCTTTGCTGGCTCAATGCTACGTTTTTTGCACTGTCACCGGTGTTGTCAGTATAACCGCCAAGCTTTACATTTAAATTGTAAGCATTGGCCATTTCGTACAAGCTTTTCAGCGTGTTTTCTGAACCTGCTTTTAATTTATTGCTGCCACTTTCAAAATAAAGATCTTCTAGAACAAACCAGTTGTTTTTATCTAAAAGACCTGCATCATTTGCTTTTATTTTTTCATATAACCTGTTTAAATCACTTGCTGCACCTAAAGAAATCTTCGCATCATTTGGTAAATCAATTAC
>JANLVW010000240.1:0-4342 GCA_031364205.1 Ferruginibacter sp. | reverse complement strand
CCGGCAGGTTATTACAGTATCATTCCACCTTATTTACCTAATCATTATCTCATAAATATTTTGGCAGGCATTGCAGAAATTAGCTGTGCTGTTTTATTAATGATACCCGCCACTCGAAAACTGGGAGCATATTTGGTAATTGCTATGTTAATTGCTTTTATACCTGCTCATATTTATATGATACAAAAAGGCGGTTGCATGGGTATAGAAATTTGTATACCACTGTGGGGTGCATGGTTAAGGCTATTTCCTTTACAATTTATTTTAATTGCCTGGGCCTGGTGGCATAGAAACTAAAGGATTTCTATTTGAAAACATTTAACTAAATTTTCAAAAACTTTGCTTCATCATTGTAAAAAAATTTCTTTGCTGCTATTGCATTATAAGAGTGGTATTATGAAATGGTATTGTTTGATTTTAAAAATTTTTATGAATCAAAATAAGTTTATGGATCAGCAAGTATTGTTGCAGATGACAGAGTAGTTTTTAATATAATGGGTAATAAATTTGGATGAGTAATTAGAATAGTATTTGACGACAAAGCAATTACAAATAAAGTGGTTTGGAACACATGCAGAATATGACAAAATAAATGTCACCATTATCCAATTTAAAAAGAAATAACAATGGAATTAAAAACAATTAAAATTAAAAGCCAGTATGAAAAATAATTTTATGGATCGATGAAATGTTTGATAAAAAGTAAAACCTAATACACCAAATGGAGAAAAATTACAAATGTTTTATTTGTTGTAAAAAAATATGTAGATATAAACTATCCTATTCCCTTTCCTGATGCTATTGATGCAATAAAATTAAAAATGAAAGAACTAGGACTTAAAAATAAAGATATGGTTGAAAGGATTGGTAGTAAAGGCTATGTATCTTATATTTTAAATAAGAAAAAGCCGCTTACATTAGGTATTGCTAAAAAATTTCCGAGGGAATTAAATATTCCTGCTGAAATATTGTTGCAATAAAAAGCACCACAAAATTGTGAAGCTTTTTTATAATCTAAGGTTTCAAATTTATTCACTCTCTGCTACCACTTCTTTTACTTCAGGGATCATCCTTTTCATCATTCCCTCAATACCTGCTTTTAAAGTAATCATGCTGCTTGGACAGCCGCTGCAGCTCCCTTGCATCATTAAATTTACTCTTCCGTTTTCGTAACTTTTAAACTGTATGGCACCCCCATCCATTTCAACAGCAGGCTTTACATAATTTTCCAGCAATTCCTTTATACGTTTTACTACATCATCATCATCGGCACTAACTTCATTGGTACTTTCTGTTTTACGTATGGCAATCTCTTCTTCATTTACCACCGGTTTACCTTCTTCCAGATAATCCTTTAAAAATTGTTTTATAGTTGGTATCACATCCTGCCAATCATCAGTATCGGACGTTTTGGTAAGCGTAACGAAATTGCTTGCTATAAAAACCGATTTTATAAAAGGAAAAGTAAATAATTCCTGTGCAAGCAGAGATGGTTTTGCACTTTCCTCGTCAGGGAAATCAATGCTTTTTCCTGGATACAATAGTTTATTTGCTACAAATTTCATTGTCTCCGGATTGGGAGTCATTTCTGTATATATACTTATTACCGGATTGCCTGTTTTTATCATTGCTGCACTTTTGTGTTGTTTCTCAAAATCTAAATTGTAAAATTAAACTATTATGTTGTATTGGTAAAGAGCATTTTATTTCGATAACCGAAAATGGTTAAAATTAGCATTTACAATTATTCATATAGATTATTCTTATCAGCTTTTGCCAAAGCAACCATCAAATCAGCTAATTTATGTGTGACAGCCTCAAAAAAACGTTGTCCTTTTTCTTTTGTTGAAAAAGAAGGATCACCAATACCTGTATCCTCTGTAACCTGCGACCATTTTCTTTCAGACCATGCCCAGCCTTCTGCAAATTCCTTTATAACCGACTTCTTTGCATTCCCCGTTCCTGCTTCCTGTAATGGAAGAACTAAATGTGGTGCTAAATGAAGTATAAGACTGGTTTCCATTTCATCTGCATGGTCGCCCATTTTATCAAAATACTTGGTTTTATCTAAAGATTGAAACCAGTTACAAGTACTTAAAAACATATCGGGAAACTTTAATCCAAGCTCTCTTATTATCTGCTTAAAATCGTTACCCCCGTGGCTGTTTACTATGAGTAATTTATAAATTTTTTGCCTATTTAATACCTCAATAATATCTGAAAGAATAGCCATTTGAGTACTCGGGTAGATATTTATATTCAACTTTATATCTGCCTGCCCGGTATTTACACCAAAAGGAATGGTAGGCAACACAATTATTTTAGCCCCCTTATCGCAAGCCTTTCGAGCAGCTTCACACGCTATTGCAGTAGCTTCTATATTATCTGTGGCATAAGGCAAATGATAATTATGTGCCTCTGTTGCACCCCATGGTAATACAGCAATATCATAGACTGCATCTTTTACGTATTTCCAGTTTGTTTCTGCTAAAATATAAGATTTCACTTGTATGTATTTTGTTAGTCCATGATCCTCAGCTTGGCATAATTCAACATTATTTTCTTTTCGCCGTTCAATTCAAAATTAATAGTAGCAATTGGATTATGTGCTGCGCCTTCCATTTTTGCAACTACGCCAAATCCAAATTTCATGTGTTCTACTTTTTGTCCTTCTGTTAAATCAGCCGTATTGCTTGCAACAAAATCTGTTGAGGGAACGTGCTCTTTCACAGTTGGGCGTGCAGGCGTTGCATAAGATGGTTTGGGTGGTTCTTTTTTTTCAAAACTGCCTCCAGTATTTTCAAAACCTCTGCCCATGCGCTCAAATGCACTGCCACGGTTGGCTGTACTCGATGCGTTGTTGCGTGCAGGTGCACCAGCATAACTTTTATCAATATTTGTTTCTGGCATTTCATCTAAAAATCTGCTTGGGTCATTCTGCTGCAACTGCCCAAAACGATAACGGGCATTGCTGTAACTTAAATAAAGCTTATGCTTTGCACGGGTAATAGCAACATAAAATAATCTTCTTTCTTCTTCCAGTTCTTCCCGGCTGTTTATGCTCATTGCATTCGGAAAAAGCGTTTCTTCAAGCCCACCAACAAACACTACCGGAAACTCCAAACCTTTTGCAGCATGTATCGTCATCAGCTTTACAACATCTGTTTCTTCCTTATTGTTATCAGCATCTGTAAGCAAAACAATTTGTTGTAAATATCCACCTAAACTTTTATCACCCACTTCTCCATCTTCTTCATTCATGGGTGTTTCGGTAAATTCTTTTATAGAGTTTAAAAGTTCCTGTACGTTTTCGTAACGGGCTAAACCTTCAGTAGTTTTATCGTTAAACAAATCTTTTACAAGTCCTGTATTTTTACCTACAAGAAAAGCAAGATCATACGCATTTTTTTTAGGCATTTCACTTTGAAACATTTTAATCATTGTTACAAAGTTGTCAATAGCCTCTAAAGTGCCGCTTTTAAAACCATACATTGACGCATTGCAAAGTATATCCCACATGCTTAGATTGTTTTCATTTGCATATAAAACAGCCTTATCAATCGTGGTTTTTCCAATGGCTCTTACAGGATAATTGATAATTCGTTTCAGTGCTTCCTCATCTCGTGGGTTCACAATAATTCTTAAATAACAGATTAAATCTTTTACCTCCTTGCGTTGGTAAAAACTAAGCCCACCATAAATGCGGTAAGCAATACCCATGCGTCTCAGCGACTCTTCAAAACTTCTGCTTTGGGCATTTGTTCTGTATAAAATGGCAAAGTCCTGATTAAAATAATGGTTACGCAGTTTGTTTTCCTGAATAGCATCTGCAACCATTTTCCCTTCGTCGTTGTCCGTCATGGTGCGCACGAGTTTTATTTTTTCTCCTTCGCTGTTATCAGTAAATAATTTCTTTTCTATCTGCCCTTTATTTTTGCTGATAATTTCATTTGCAACGCTCAGTATATTTTTTGTACTGCGGTAATTCTGTTCCAGCTTCACCACTTTTACATCATCATAATCCTTTTCAAACTGTAAAATATTTTCTATGGTTGCACCTCTAAAGCTGTAAATACTTTGTGCATCATCGCCCACGACGCAAACATTTTCATGCATGGCGCCAAGCAGTTTTACAATTTCATACTGTGCGGTATTTGTATCCTGATACTCATCTATCATTACATATTTAAACTTATGCTGGTATTTGCTTAAACTCTCGGGAAAGTTTTTTAAAAGGATGTACATTTTAAACAGCAGATCATCAAAATCCATAGCGCCGTTTTTAAAACAGCGCTTGCTGTAAGCATCATAAATCTGCCCAAGCATGGGTCTGTTTGCACGG
>JANLVW010000195.1:0-2521 GCA_031364205.1 Ferruginibacter sp. | reverse complement strand
TTTTGATACCATGCTGGCGCATTATGTTACGGAACCTGAAGGTAAACGCAATATGGATTTGCTGAGTGCAAAATATTTGGGTTACGTTCCTGTTAGCATAACATCGCTTATTGGCAAAAAAGGAAAAACGCAGGGTACCATGAGAGATGTGGCCATTGAAGATGCCAAAGAATATGCCGTGGAAGATGCAGATATAACCCTCCAATTAAAAAATACTTTTCTTCCATCATTAAAAGTAAAAGATGTAGAAAAAGTTTTTTACGAAGTAGAAAATCCGCTGGTAAAAGTGTTGACAGATATGGAATTTGAAGGAATAAAAGTTGATATGGATTTTCTCACATCCTATTCAAAAGAGTTGGATATAGAAGCAAAAATTGCAGAAGAAAAAGTATATGAGTTGGCAGGTGTTCGTTTTAATTTGGCAAGCCCAAAACAATTGGGCGAAGTACTTTTTGAAAAAATGAAACTGGATCCAAAAGCAAAAAAAACAAAGACGGGGCAATATGCAACAGGCGAAGATGTGCTGGCTAAACTAGCAAACAACAATCCCATCTGCGACCAGATTTTAAGTTTTAGAGAATTGACAAAATTGCGCAGCACTTATGTAGAAGCCTTTCCGGTATTGATGAATGCACGTACAGGCCGTGTGCATACAAATTATGCCCAAGCAGTTGCTGTTACAGGAAGGCTGAGCAGTACCAATCCAAACCTGCAAAATATACCAATCCGTACAGAAAAAGGAAGAGAAATACGTAAGGCATTTATACCAAGAGATGCAGACCATGTGTTGGTTTCGGCAGATTATTCGCAGATAGAACTGCGTGTGGTAGCGGCTATTAGTGGGGATGTAAATATGTGCGAAGCTTTTAAAACAGGTAAGGATATTCATACAGCCACGGCGGCAAAAGTTTTTGGGGTTGAAGAAAGTGAGGTAACAAAAGAAATGCGCTACAAAGCCAAAAGCGTAAACTTTGGTATTATTTATGGGCAGGGCGCATTTGGACTTGCAGAAAATTTATCTATACCAAGGGCCGAAGCAAAAGAGATTATTGATAATTATAAAAAGGAGTTTCCGGGCATACAGAAATACATGGATGATACTATTAATTTTTGTAAGCAAAATGGCTATGTAGAAACTTTAATGGGCAGAAAACGCTGGTTGAAAGATATTAACAGTGCCAACTTTACGGTACGAGGTTTTGCTGAAAGAAACGCCATCAACTCACCCATACAGGGCACAGCTGCGGATATGATAAAACTTGCAATGATTAAAATAAGTGCTGCTTTAAAAGAGGGAAGTTTTAAAAGTAAAATGTTGCTACAGGTTCATGATGAATTGGTGTTTGATGTGTTGAAGGAAGAATTAGAAGCTATTAAACCTTTGATACTGGAAAGCATGAAATCTGCTTTGGTTTTGCCAAATGAAATACCAGCAGATGCTGAACTCGGGGTTGGCAATAACTGGCTGGAAGCACATTAGGATAATATTGAGATGAGAGACAAAAGATCAAAGACAAAAGATTGGGTTCTTGTTTTTGGTGAGTCTAATTTAATCAAATTGCTTTTTAAATCTTTTGTAAAAAATTGATACCATTTTTTGTCTTGTGTCTTTGATCTTCAATCTAATTTCTTATGTCTATTATTTATTGTTACGATGCTTATTGCGGATGGTGCTATGGGTTTAGCCCGGTTATAAAAAAAATAGTGGAGGAATACAACCCTATAATGCAGACTGAAGTTTTGAGTGGCGGAATGGTATTGCCCGAAAAGCCTACGCATATTGGTGTTTCAGCAAATTATATTTTATTGGATTATAAAAATGTAGAAGAACTTACCGGTGTAAAATTTGGGGAAGATTATTTGTGGCATATAAAAAATCCTGAAGAAAGCGACTGGCACCCACACTCAGAAAAACCCGCAATAGCCATGTGTATTTTTAAAGAATTTTATCCAGACCGTGCTATAGAATTTGCTGGCGATTTGCAATACGCATTATATGTTGAGGGAAGAGATTTAACTGATGATGAAGCTTACAGACATCTTCTTGAAAAATATAGTATTCAGCCTGAAATATTTTATGAAAAACTGAAAAGTGAAGAATACAAAGAAATGGCTTACTACGAATTTTCGCTGATGAAACAACTACAGGTAACGGGTTATCCTTGTGTATTTGTGCAAACATCTGATACGAAATTTAATATGGTTGCACGTGGGTATACTAATTACGAAACACTAAAGGAGCGGATAGATGCTGTATTAAAAACAGTAAAATAAAAAGCCCTTTAAATATCGAAAGAGTTTTTGCTATCTATTTTAATTTTCTTAAGTATTCCTTGATAGCACAAAGCAGATTTATTTTTCCCTCCTTTGTATTTCACTATTAGGTCTGGTCATCATTTTATAAAAACCTGTATCAAAAACAGCACGTTGTTTTGCGGTACACAAATTTCTAATCTCTTTTAAATGGATCAGCATTTTCATCTCCAGATTTTTTTGCTGGGTTGCTGCATATTCTGTGGCT
>JANLVW010000187.1:0-1096 GCA_031364205.1 Ferruginibacter sp. | reverse complement strand
TTATGCAGCTGCAAATAATCCTTATATTTCTGCGAGCCTGTCAGGAACACAAACGGCTACAATAAGAAGGCACGGTTTTTCCAGCAAAAAGGACGGGGCATTTCCTTTTGCAAAAATTTCTGCAGTTGAATTGAGTGTGTTTTTACAGGATATTTGGCAGATAAAAAATAATTTTACCTTAGCCTATGGTGTAAGAGTTGACGTACCTACATTTGAAAATAAATTTTCTACAAACGACAGTTTAAAAGCCTTGACTTTTAGAGACGGTAAGAAAATTGACGTTGGACAGGCACCTGCAACACAAGCGATATTTAGTCCAAGATTAGGAATTAACTGGGATGTGAAAAATGATAAAAAAACACAGATACGTGGTGGCTTAGGATTATTTGCCGGACCTCCACCTTTTGTATTGATAAGTAACCAGGCAGGTAACAACGGTGTGTAATTAGGTTCGCTTTCTCTCTGCAATGGTACAATGGCTAACCTTCCCTTCTCACCAAATGTTGATCCATTTCACACCGCCGGCGGTGCTCTTGCTACCTCTTATAATGTGGCTGTAACGGATAAAAATTTCAGGTATCCGCAAAACTTTAAAGCTAGTGTAGGTATAGACCATAAATTACCGCAAAACTTTACCATTACTGTAGAAGGTATTTTTACAAAGGATGTAAATTCGGTTTATTTCTAAAATATTAATCTTCCTTCAACAGATACAAATTTAGCAGGTGCTGACAATCGTTTGAAATATACCATGCCACAAATTTACAATGTTACAACTCTGAGCAATCGAAATATCAGTGATGCTATTTTATTGAAGAATTCAAACAAAGGCTACGGTTATTTCTTTACAACACAATTCATTAGTGTCCCGTTAAATTAATTCAAATTTTAATTGTTAACATTTTTGTTCTTTGACATTCTTATTGATAGGACTTTGCAATAACTCATTTAGGTATGCTTTGTCAAAAAGCGAAGCGCTCATTATCTGTAATATTTCATACGTTGACCTTTTTATTTTTAGTTTACTTTTCATAATTGCAACCAAAGTGTAGGTAATTATTGCAATATAAACTTGTGTTTTTACTCCATTCATTGA
>JANLVW010000181.1:0-1312 GCA_031364205.1 Ferruginibacter sp. | reverse complement strand
GATAACCTTGCTAAAGCAAACACTGATCTTGGCAGAACGTCAATTGTAGCTCCCATGGATGGTGTAGTAAGTTTATTAAATGTAAAGAAGGGGGAAAAAGTTGCAGGCAACAGTTTTAATGTGGGTACAGAAATGTTGCGTATAGCCGATATGGATAAAATTGAAATCAGAGTAGATGTGGGCGAAAATGATGTGCCGAAAGTAAAGTTGGGAGACAGTGCACTGGTTAATGTAGATGCTTACAGCGAAAGAAAGTTTAAAGGCATTGTAACCCAGATTGCCAGCAGCAACAATGGTGCAGCAAACAGTGCATTAAGTGCTGCTACTAGCGATGTTACTCAATACAAAGTTTATATCAGAATATCAAAGGATAGTTATGCTGATTTATTGGGCAAAGGCTCATTTCCTTTCAGACCCGGGATGAGTGCAAGCGCAGATATACAGACTAAAACCCAGCGCAATGTAATTACGGTGCCTATAAATGCAGTAACCACAAGAGATAAAAATGACAGCCTTGGCGCAGATAAAAAGAAAATTGCAGCAACAGATAATATTGCCGAAAAAAATACAACTGATAATGATATTGCCGTAGTGGTTTTTATAAAAGGTGCAGATAATAAAGTGACAAGAGTGCCCGTAAAAACCGGGATACAGGATATTAACTATATTGAAATAACCAGTGGGGTAAAAGTTGGAGATGAAGTAGTAACAGGTCCTTATGATGTAGTGAGTAAAACATTAAAAAAAGGTACACAAATTAAGGTGGTAGATAAAAAAGAACTTTTTGAGAAGAGTAAATAAAAATATAGTTTAATAAGAAAATGAGTGCTGTTTATAAAACATATCACTCATCTTCTTATATATGAAAAAAAAAGTGCAATTTTGGAATACCCGTGTAATTACCTTAAAACGCAACTGGCTTGAGAAAAATATTTGCAGTATTACTATTTATGTTGATGCTTTACTATGATAGCACCGCTCAAAATATAACTGTTCGTGTAAACAGTCTCAACGACAAAAAAGAAAAAGTGGTATATGCTACCACAGCAATTTTGAGTAATACAGATTCATCTTTACTTTTTACACAAACATCAAATAAAGAGACAGTTTTCTTTCTTAAAAATAACACAGCTTACATTCTTAAAATAACAGCTGTAAATATTAAAACATTTTATCAAAAATTACAGACGGGAAGCAACGATACTACTTTAAATGTGGTACTGCAAACAGTTTCGAAGCAATTGGGTGAAGTTGTGGTCAATAGCCGCACGCCATTGCTTAAGCAGGAAGATGATAAAACGGTTGTGGATGC
>JANLVW010000175.1:0-2030 GCA_031364205.1 Ferruginibacter sp. | reverse complement strand
TTCTTCAGCTTCGAAAAGTAATTTGCATTCTATTCTATGCTCCTTAGTATCTGCAATATGCCATGCATTATGGGTTTTGCTCCATCGGGCATCCGTTTTTGCTCGTAGGTTATTTACTATGGTTGCATCTTTTGCAAAGATTACTAATATCCTTTTTTCGCCTCGATGTACAATGGGTTTGTAGGTGATAGTAGTCATATAGTTTAAGGTAGTATTTGTTTTTTTGTAAGGCTTCGCCGTCCCTCAGTCACAGTGAAAGTAGCGCTGACGGTTACACAATACTGCCGGCGCAGTTTGCTAATAGCTTACAAATTAAAGTTATACATTTTAATAAACAAATATATTAGCACAGTTTTTAAAAATGTGCGTTAGGTGTTTTGAATGAGGAATTATAAGGCATAAATGACGAGTGATGGAGCGTTAAGTTATGTGTATCAGAATTGTCAATAACAGGTATTTTTTTACCTTTGTCACATGCAAAACCCAATTAACCCATCCCTACATATTTCAGCCAGCCTTTCTCTTAGCTCAGCAATTTATTAGAGATTAGGAGGAAGTTATCAAGCATTATGAGGCGGATAAAAAACTAATATTAACGGAATATCTTTTGCAGATATTATCCTTAAAGCTAACCTATCAAAAAAGCAAAGATGAAACCCTGTACCAACAATATGGTAAATCAGAAGAAGATTTAAAGCGCCAATTTTGGCAGGTGGAAGCAGAGGGACGCAGAATTGAACGAGGCTTTAATGAAGACCGTATTTCGGATTATAGAAGATATGATTTTCAGAAAGATGATGCTGCTGATTTCTATCTTTATAAGATTCATGGTTCTTTGCACTGGTGTAGGGACGGGGAGTCGAGGCTGGCTTTTGTAGATGGTGTTCAAACTATTGACCCCCAAAAAATGGAAATCATCTTTGGTGTTCAAAATAAGTTACAATCATACGACCCATTTAATTTTTATTTTTACACCTTTTGGGAGGCAAATTTTACAGCGGAACTGATTTATAGTAAGTGGATATGGCTTTTTTAATAAGCACATCAATGATACTCTTGCAAATGCTTTTAAGATTAATCCAAAACGGTAACTGATGATTAATTGTTATAATAACATACAGTCTTTTACCGAAGATAAATATAAAGAAGAAATAGGAAAGCGTTTGGGTATTGCAAACATCAATGATATTCATATTTTCAATAAGCCTGCAAAAGATTTTTTCAATGAGGACTTGAATATTGAAATATTTTCGTCATTATTCCAGGACTCAAGTGAAGAAGTAGAAGTTTTACCTGAATAATTTCAATATAACTCTTAACGTAAAATAATTGCTAACCAATAATCAGTGTATGAAATCTTGAAGTGAGTATCATAAAATATCAATGCCTTTTTTCTTTCTCCTCCTCAATAACTTTCTATAATTCCTTTATACTCGGTAAATTGATTAGATACTTCGAAACAAATACTTGCAGCGGCAAACCCATTGTGGCATATTTAACCAATGCCTCATTTTTACCAGAGCATAAAATAATACCAATAGGATCATTGTCGCCATTGGTGAACTCGTTGTCTTTATAATGGTTGGGGTACACATTCATTTGCCCGGAATCTGAATGACCGAACTCTCCTATTTTGAGATCCAGAAGAATATGGCATTTTAAAATTCTGTGATAAAAAACTAAGTCGATTCGATAATGCTTATTATCAAACGTGATTCTGTTTTGCCTGGCTTCAAAACAAAACCCCCTTCCAGTTTCAATTAGAAAATTCTGCAGGTTGGTGATGATACTTTCTTCCAAATCCGATTCACTGTACGAAGGCTTTTCCTCCAACACCAGGAACCCCAGCAAATAATTATTACGAAATACATCTTCTGGTTTCACATCATTTTGGACTACATGTTTTTTCAGGGTAGCTTCCTTATCGGTACTAAGTCCGGTTCTTTGATACAAAAGACTTTCAATGGCTCTTTTTAGATCTCTAACGCCCCAATAATTTTGAATAGCATGAACTTCATAGAACCGGCGTT
>JANLVW010000113.1:0-6530 GCA_031364205.1 Ferruginibacter sp. | reverse complement strand
CTTCTGCTCATGTGTAAATTTTGAATTGATGGTTTTTGTTTCCATATCACCACTTGTCAACTCCATTAGGTTTGCAGTTGCATGATCCATGCAGATACCCATTTGTTTTGTTTTCATTGTTTTTTACTTTTTGAATATTTTGTTACCAATGCATTTAATGATTCACTGTAGTCTTTTAAATTATCGGTAGTTATTTCAGGATTGGCAACATTCGGAATTGTTACAGGCATCTCTATAATATACTTTGATAATTCGGGGAAATCTTGATGTATCTCCAATGTTGTTGCTATAATAGCCTTATTAATTTCATTTTCCGTTTCCATATTATTAAAATGACGTTGTTTGCATTCAAAATTGATCTTTTAAGGATCCTAAAGTGTTATACAATTAAATAAAAGAATTGTATCATTCACACATTTTGAAATATCCGTTACTTTCACTATTTTTTTAATAAAAAACTGATTACTCATTTTCGTAAAAAGCCAGTTTATTTTTAAGCACTAAAATATGACGCTGCATATCATTAATACGTTGCAGTAAGTAAGTAATGGTTTCAATACCTTCTATGTTAATATCCATTTCATCTTTTAACCGCATCAATTTTTCTAAATGCTTTAGCTGGCTAACCGGTACAAATATTTTTTCTTCAATACTCGTTATATCTATTAAGCCGGATTCTTTTAAGGAATAGATAAAAGACAATTCAATGTTATGATATATACAAAACTCACTTGCTGGTATCATTTGTTCTGTTTCCATAAAAATTATTTTAAAGTAGATAATTCTGTGAATAATATTTTTTGTTTTTCTGTAAGGTTAACAGGTAATTTAATTTGGAATGTAACATACAGGTCTCCGGCTTCGCCTTCTTTTTTATAAACTGGAAAACCTTTTCCTTTCAACCGTATCTTCGTACCATACTGAGTTTCAGGATTCACCTTTAATTTTACTTTACCTTTTAGTGTTTCAATTGTGGTTTCTCCTCCCAGCAAAGCGGTGAATAAATCAATCGTAGCTTTTGTATATAAATCGTTGCCCAGCCTTTTAAAATCAGAATTTATTAAAATTATAAAAGTAATATACAAATCACCGGCGGGGCCACCATTTGCACCAACAGCACCATATCCTTTTAATTTTATCACCTGCCCGTTTTCAATACCGGCAGGTATGGTAATGCGAATATTTTTTCCATTAACTGTAAGGGTTTGCTGATGCGTTTCCATAGCATCAATTAAGCTGAGTGTAAGCTCTGCATTATAATCCTGCCCTCGGTATTTTGTTTGCCTGCTACGCTCGCCACCGCCAAACATTGATTCAAAAAAACTGGAAAAATCTCCTTCATCACTGCCCGAGAATTGTTGCTCACCATGGTTAGTTGGTCGTTGCTGCCGCTGTTGCTCAAACTGCTCTGCATGTTGCCAGTCTTTTCCGTACAAGTCATATTTTTTTCTTTTTTCAGGGTCACTCAATACTTCATTGGCCTCATTAATTGCCTGAAATTGTTTATGTGCATCTTTATCATTGGGGTTAAGGTCTGGATGGAGTTTTCGGGCTAATTTCCGGTAGGCTTTTTTAATATCAGCTTCCGTTGCTGATTTATTAATCTCCAAAATTTTATAGTAATCAATAAATTCCATGTAAATTATTTTGTGATAGCTCTTTGTTTAAAAGATTTTTTTTTAATATTATTTACTTTAATAGCGATTTGTTATGATTAATAAACTGGTCAAACTCCAATGGCTCTATTCCTGTAATTTTTTTTATACAATCTGTTACAGCAGGTTCTTTTTGAAACCTTGGAAAATAATGCAGCATTATCAACACCAAAATATAGACAGTTGATAATTTTTCTCTTCTTTTAGTGAAAAAGAAATTTAAAAGTGTTGGTGATTGGTACGATATATAAACACCCAATCCAAGGCTTAATTTTTGCGCCATTTCTTTGAAGGTCAATTTTATGCTACTGGTTAAATCATATGCTTTGTTGTGATGAAGCGAAATATCATTTAGAATGGCGGCAGTAACATTTCCTATATCCGTAACATCTACCAATGTAAATTTAGTGTTGCCTGCTGGCAAAAATATTTTTCCTTTATTTACCAAATCATTGTGCAGTGTGGTAGTGAAATTTTGCATAAAATATGCTGGTCGCAGAAATGTATAAGGTATGCCGCTTGCTACAATTTGTTTTTCAATTTTATGGTGTGGAATGATACTGCTTTTTTCAACCCCTTGCACAGATAGAAAAATGATATGCTTTACACCATTGTCTTTTGCTGCTTGCACAAGCGGTTTAAAATATTTTTTAGTATTTGTAATTTGTGGCGGCCTTAGTAAAAAAAGTACATCGCAATTTTGCAATGCAGGTTTGTAGGTTGAAGCATCTGTGAAATCAAATTTTTCAAAACTCACTTTATATGCCGCCAACTTTTTACTGTCCGCTTCCAAATCCCTTACTCCCGCAACAATATCTAAGTGATTATTTTGCTTTTGTATTGCTTTGATAACAGCCATGCCAATATTGCCTGTGGCACCGGTTAATAAAATATTTGATAATGAAGTTGTCATGTTAAAATATTTTAGCGTGTTCAACTTGTAGCATTAATTATTTTCCCATCTTCCATATTTATAATTCTGTGTGTCCTGTCTGCAAAGCTTTGGTCGTGGGTTACTATTAGTAATGTTTGCTTAAACTCTTCTGCTAATTTTTTAAATAAATTAAAAACGGTATCACTGTTATTTTTATCTAAGTTGCCGGTAGGCTCATCACCCATAATAATATCAGGGTCGTTTATTAAAGACCTTGCAATTGCCACCCTTTGTTTTTCTCCGCCTGATAGTTGATTGGCTTTTTTTAGTGACAGCTTATCTATACCTAATATTTTTAATTTTTCCATTGCCCTTGCTTCTACTTCCTTTTCTGAAAACTCACCCAATTTTAATCCCGGCAGCATTACATTTTTTAGTACCGTAAACTCATCCAGCAAATAATGAAACTGAAATACAAAGCCAATTTTTTCATTCCGTACTTTTGCCAGTTCTGCTTCTTTTTTCTTTAACATCGAAATGTTATCTATTAATAATTCACCTTCATAATCTGTATCCATTGTAGATAAAATATATAGCAGGGTAGATTTACCACAACCCGATTTTCCTGTAAGTGCTACAAACTCACCTTTTGTAATAGAAAAATTAATATCTGAAAGCACTTTTACTTTTACGGGGTCATTAAATTCTTTATTAATTTTTCTGGCTTCTAAAATTGTATCGCTCATTTTATTTTCCTCTTATAATTATTACCGGATCAACCTTACTTGCTTTAAGGGCAGGGAACCAGCCTGCAAAAAAAGTAGTGATTAAAGAAAATACTGCACCAATTAAATAGAACAAAGGATTATAGTTTATTGGGTAGCTTTTTATATTAGGCAATGCATCGCTTGTGAATGGAATTTGGTTAATGATTGCAGACAAGCCAAGTCCAAATAACAAACCCAACAATCCGCCAAAAACACCAATACTTAAAGCAATTACTAAAAAAATATTTTGAACATCTTTACCTGAAAAACCTGTTGCTTTTAAAATGGCGATGGTGTCCATTTTTTCGTAAATCATCATGTTTAAAATATTGTAAATGCCAAACCCTGCAACTATCAACAATACCACACCAACAGCATAAGAAATAAGGGTACGGACAGAGCTGCCTGTTTGAAATTGTGCGTTGGCCGTTTGTATATCTATTGCATCAATATCAAAAAGACGGGCATATTCTTTTGCGATGGTTGGAGCCATACTTAAATCTTTTAATTTTATTTGGATATCGGTAATAAATGTATTGGGTTTACCCATTAATTTTTGTACCGTTGCAATAGAAGCATAGCTCTGCGTTTTATCAATATCCTGCACACCGGTTTTATACAGCCCGGTTACTTTAAGCTGAAATATTTCTCCACTGATAGAAGAAACCTGAACCCTGTCGCCAACATTAACAGAAAGTATTTTTGCAAGCCCTGTACCTATGATAATACTGTTGCTAATTTTATCAATATCAGATGATTCCCCTTCAATAAAAAAATCATTAAAATGAAATAATGCCGCTTCATTTTGTATGTCAATACCGTTTAGTTCACCCGCAATATCAATTGCTGTATTATTAAAAAAAATAGGTGTTATTAATTTAGGAGCAATACCCAATACACGGCTGTCTTTTTTAAGTGTTTCTATAATTGCAGCACTATTATAAATTTGCTGCCTTGAATTGTCCGACTTTACTGACCGAATAAAATTGTATTGATTTACACTGTCACCTAGTCTATTTATAGGTTGATTTTTTTTAGGTTGTATATCATTGTACAGCCTGATATGTGCTGTACGGTTTAGCATAATGCCATCCAGCAAATCGTTAAGACCAGCCATAAAACTAAGCAATGCAATAAACATACTAATGCTAAAAGTAACACCTACGGCTGCTACCAGTGTTTGTTTAAACCTGGCAAACAATAATGATTTGGCTATACTGCTTATGAGTTTAATATTCATAATGCAGGGTTATAAATAAAATCATTAACCGTTATGCCACTTAAAATTTCTACTTTCTGGTAATCTTTTAATCCAACAATTACTTTTCGTTTTCTCTTTGATTCAATCCATACACTATCGCCTGCCAATAAATAATTTCTTGGTATGGTGATGGCTTTTTCTTTTTGTTGTATTACAATATTTGCTTCGCAGGTAAGATTGGGATATAAAGCAGCCGGTTGTTTTATAAACACGGCTTCTACGGTAAATGATTTTGACCTTTCGTTCATTATCGGATTTATCTTAGTTACTACAGCCTCAAAAATCTGCCCTTTATAACTGTCCATACTAAGCATAATTTTTTGGCAGTTTTTTATTTTATTAATATCAAATTCATCTACCTGCAGTTCCATCATAAAATTATCGGCATCTCCAATTATTGCAACCGGGCTCAATGTATTTACCATTTCGCCCTGTTTCATTATTAAATTGTACACTCTACCATCTGCATCAGTTTTTATTGTGTAATCATTTTTTATGGATGAAGCAATTTGTAAATTATTTTGAGATTGTTTTGCCTGAAAACTAATTTGCTTTTGTAATTGGGTATAGCGCAGTGCAGCAGCCTGGTAGGCGGTTACTGAACTTTTATAGGCAAGATGGCGTTGCTCTAATTCGTTTTTAGTGCCAATGTTTTCATTCCATAAATTTTGCTGTCGCTGCTGCAACAAGCCATCTACATTCATTTTTGATTTTGCAAGGTTAGTAGCAATCTGTAATTCGTTTAGCTTTTCAGCATTGTTACTTGCCGCAGTGTAGTCAGCAGATAATGCGGCACTTTCCGTATTTAATTGTGCGTTGGTATTTACCAGTCTTATTATTGCATCGCCTTTCTTTACCACATCACCTTCATTAACTAAAATAGCTGAAATTACACCATTTACTGTTGAAAAAACTTTGTACTGATGAGTGCTTTTAATGATACCAGAAGCATATACAGATTCGGTTATTCTTTCCTCTTTGGGTTTTACTTTTTCCTGTTTGCTTTTGCAGGAAGTAAAGAAAAATAAAAACAATAAATATTTTAGAGAAAGGGTTTTCATAAAACTATATTAATTCTGTTTCCCATTTAATTTTTTCAGCATTACTTATTTGCTTTTGTCCACTCAACATTTACAATAACTTCATTTCTTCTGTTACTTACTTGGTAAGGAGCGTTATAAGCTAAAAGACGAAAGTTTCCATAATAATTGATTTTATTTTCAGTCAATAATTTTTTTAGTGTTTCAGTATTTATTTTTACATCTTCGTCCGAAGCATACCCGCTAAATCTGATAGCTGCAACATATTCATCGGGTATAGTTTTTATCCTTACTTGCCTGTCATTTGGTTTTGGTAAATTGCCCGAATCGTATTTTGAGGGCATTATAAAACTCATTGTAGCTATAGAATCGTTGATGTCCATACGCACAGGTGTTGTCATTGAAATTTTATGGGCTCCTTCATTTCCGCCAAAAATGTAACCGGCTAATTTTCTAAATCCCGAGCTGCCCAATTCTTTGTACGACTTGGCCGAAGAAGTAATGGTAGCCATTGTGGCCGCAGGATAAAAGCGTATCTCAAAATTATCTTTTGTAAGCAGTACTTTATATGCTTGTGTTTCTGTTTTATCAGCCGACATAACTACATAGATTTGAAATATTATAAATAAAACCGCCACTATTACAGATACTATCAAAATTATTTTCATACAGATATAGTTGATTTTTTTGCTCCTTCGTAAATTGGATAATCCGTATATCCTTTTTCATCAGCAGTATAAAACAAATCCATTTTTTTATTTTGGGATAATGTCCAGTCATTCGCCATTCTTTCCAATAATCCTTACATTTGCCGAGTTATGAAAATCAGACAAAATATTCCAAATGTTATTACCTGTGGGAACTTGCTTTGTGGATGTTTGGCCATTGTAAAGGCATTTGAAGGTGATCTTGTTTGGGCTGCATATTTGGTTG
>JANLVW010000074.1:0-2350 GCA_031364205.1 Ferruginibacter sp. | reverse complement strand
TATAAAGGTAAAGATGTGAGTGCAGGCGCTGGCCTTGGTAACTGACCTGTATACGAAGAAAATTATGTGTTATTGCTTGGCCGACAAAATGAAAGTACCCAAGGTACAGGAAGCTTTAAAAATGGCAACGAAAAACTGTATACATAATCGAAAATCCATCATACATCATAGTGATAGAGGAATACAATATTGCTGTGACAAATATGCAAATTTTGGCAGAGATAATAAATTTGTAATGAGAACAACTGAAAAATATGACCCGTACGAAAATGCTGTTGCAGAAAGAATAAATGGGATCTTGAAATATGAATTTGGAATGAACAAAAATATTCCTAGAATTGAAATTGCAAAGAAAATGATAATGTAATCTGTAGATATTTACAACAACAAAAGAAGGCATTATTCCCTAAAAATGAAAATGCCTAGATTTGCACATACAAAACAACAGCACGAATACGTTTCCTACAAAAGAGGCTTTGATGGACGGGTGACGGGTTAATAAGTTTTTTCAAAACCCCACGGGAGAAATTTTAAAAAACTTATTAATGTTTCATTCGTAAGAAAAAACTTTGACCTATTTTTAAATGAAAAAGAGTCAACCTATTTCAGGACAAGACACAATATAGCGGCATTTGTTCGGGCGGGACAAGCAACATTGGACATTAGTTCTTAACATCATTTTTATATCTTTACCCAGCAGCGGTTACGGGCGGAAGGAATTCTAATGCCACACCTGACACAAAGCCCTAACGATGGGCGTCATACTAATAAACAGTACCCGGTAAACAATAATTTTTGTGTTTAGAAACAAAAAAAATAGAAAATTATGAAACAAAAATTCGGAAAATCATTCATGCTAATTCCTATCGGACTTTTTCTTCTTTCTGGAACAATGGCAATTACCCATTTTAAGATTATACCAGACATAGTAAGTGGTCTTTTATTTGGAATCGGTATAGCATTAATGGTTTTACCTTTTATTTTTAAAAGAATTAGACCAACTAATTATTAAGTCTTCAAAAAGTATCACTATTGCAAAATATCGAATACACTTATAACGCAAAGTGAGAAAGGAAAAATAGACTAAAACGGTTTGGACAAGAAAAAATTGAATTTATACAAGTCTGTAGTTGAATATTTAGAAAATAATAAAGGTATTTTTTTTGCTACAGAATTTGAAAGATAGAAAATTTATTAGTTTAAACTTTGGCTTTTGCAGAAGAAAAATAATAAAACCTGCTGTCAAAGAATTGGACTTAAATAAAATGGATAAACGATAAAGTATGAATACACAACATTGCATTGGCGTTATGGCGGCGGACTGAATGCAAGTGCCCTGCGACAGTATGAAATCAGCTTTGGCTCCACTGGATGTTATAAATTTAGCAATAGAATAAATCATCGGTTTTTGTATCTTTAATCAGCAACAGTTCTGGGCTGAGGGATTGCGGAATCCCGCCATAACGCCACTGCGGTAACGTTGTCCGTCATTGATCGATATACAAACTATTTATATTATACGCTTTGCATGAAAACTTTCCAATATGAAAAAAATAATCTTTGGACTCTTCCTGTTATCACTCGTCAGCTTTGATTATAAAGAAGAATCAAAATACAAACAATCAGATAGGCCCAATATTTTGTTGATTGTGGCGGATGATCTTGGCTACACAGACCTGGGATGTTTTGGTGGTGATATTAATACCCCTAACATTGACCAGCTGGCAAAAAAAGGTCTTTTGTTTAACAGGTTCCATACTGCACCCTTATGTGCACCTACCCGAAGTATGATATTATCCGGAAACAACAACCATGTTGCAGGTATTGGCTCTATGTTCCCGGTCGATAATACTTCAAGGCAGGGTAAACCCGGTTACGAACATCATCTGTCTGACAGAATAGTAACTGTTGCTCAATTGCTGAAAGATGGCGGATATCAAACGTTCATGGCAGGTAAATGGCACGTTGGAAGTGGGAGCGCCTATATCCCTTATGCAAAAGGATTTGAAAAAAGCTTCGCTTTACTTGATGGGGCTGCCAATCATTTTGGCAATAATGCCATTATGGAAAACATGCCCCCACAATACTGTGAAGACGACAAAGTTGTTGCATTTCCTGAAGGTAGATTTTCTTCCGATGTGTATACAGGAAAAATGATTGACTATATTAAGAATAAACAAAAAGACAAACCCTTTTTTGCATATTTAACCTATACTGCTCCCCACTGGCCACTGCAGGTTCCGGATGAATATCTTAATAAATACAAGGATAAATATGATATGGGATATGATTCTCTGAGAGTACTCCGGTTTGAACATCAAAAAGCCATTGGTGTTATTCCTGCCAATTC
>JANLVW010000036.1:0-1214 GCA_031364205.1 Ferruginibacter sp. | reverse complement strand
TGGTTATTGAATATACAAACCGGCAACCTTAAGCAAATAGGTAAAAGCCGCCCTGCCTCATCGTTAATGTTTGCTAAGTTTTCGCCAGACAGCAAATTTGTTGCTTACGTAAGTGAAAGCAATATTTTTTCAGAAGATGTTGTGACGGGGCAAATAAAAAAACTTACGCAGGATGGGACAAGAAAATTAATTAACGGAACATTTGATTGGGTGTATGAAGAAGAGTTTAATTGCAGAGATGGATTTAGATGGAGCCCTGATAGCAAGCAGATTGCTTATTGGCAAATTGATGCAAGAAAAATTAGAGATTATTACATGATCAACACTACTGATTCTGTTTACTCAAGAATAATACCGGTTGAATATCCAAAAGTTGGAGAGAGTCCATCGCCGGCATATATAAATGTTGTAAACCTTGCCGGTGGGCAGATACGGAGAATGAATATAGAAGGAGATCCCCGACAACACTATATTCCACGAATGGAGTGGAGTGAATCAAATCAATTAATTGTGCAGCAGCTGGATAGAAAACAACAGGAAAGTAAATTGATTTACTGCAAAGTTTCTGATGGAAGTACGGTAACCTTTTGGGCGGAAAATGATGATGCCTGGGTCGATTTAAATACTGATAATCCTGTGGGTTGGAACTGGATAAATGGCGGCAAAGAGTTTTTGTGGATCAGCGAAAAAGATGGATGGCGCCACATTTATAAAATAAGCAGAGATGGAAAAACAGTTACTTTATTAACCAAAGGAAATTACGATATCGGCACATTAAGGGCCATAGATGAAGTTAACAATTACGTTTATTTTACCGCTTCCCCTACAAATGCTACACAACTTTATTTGTACAGAGTAAGAATTAATTTGGGTAAAGATGAGCCTGAACTTATCAGCAGTAATAAACTAAAAGGCACACACGATTATGATATCGGACCTAACGCAAAGTATGCATTACACAGTTTTAGTAATTACAATACTTTCCCTGTTGATGAATGGGTAACGCTGCCGGATAACAAACCATTATCTCCCGCAAAAAGCATTGCCAATAATATTAAAACTGATGCTAAAAAGAATATAGAATATGTACAGATAACTACTACAGACAATGTAGTATTAGATGCATGGATAAACAAGCCAGCTAACTTTGACCCAAATAAAAAATACCCTGTTGTTTTTTATGTATATGGAGAACCGGCCGCCGCTACCGTAGG
>JANLVW010000021.1:0-1987 GCA_031364205.1 Ferruginibacter sp. | reverse complement strand
GTTTGATGGGGGATTTACAAACAACAAATATAGTTTATAAATAAGGAAATTTTTTTATGAGGATGATTATTCGGTACAGATGTTAAATTTCAACTCCCAAATTATAAAAATCCGCTTTTAGCTATAAATAAATTCCTGATTTCAATAATAATTATTAACCCGATTTAGGTTTAATAATTAATTTTACAGATGGCAAATCCAACTTCAGCATTAATAGATGCACTTCGTTTAACAGCTACCAATCTTAAAAATGGGGCTTATCACTCATGGGGACACCATGGTGCATGTAACTGTGGTAATCTGGTACAGTCTGTAACCAAATTTACTAAAGAAGAGATCCTTACATATGCCCATACAAGCACAGGTGAATGGACTGAACTGGCAGAAGAGTTTTGCCCAATTACCAATGCTCCACTTAAACTTATTTTTAATAAACTGGAAGAAATCGGTTTAACGCCAACTGATATTCATCACATAGAATATTTAAGCGACAGAAATGTTTTAAATAATTTACCTGATGGTTTTAGATGGCTTAAAAGAAATAATAAAGAAGATGCAATTGAATACTTTGAAACCTTTGCAAACGTACTGGAAGATAAACTGCTAGCAGGTATAACAATCGATTTTAAGGAGTTACAAAAAATGAATTTTAGAGCGGAAAGAAAAAGAAATCCTGTACAGGTTTAAACAGTTTTATTTTTATTTGTTCCAGGATGTAAATATTAGACGCTGCCCATATATTAATCTTCCTTTGGCAAAAAAATACCAGAATCGGGTGGTCCTATCTTTTCCACATTATTAAGTCGTACGCCTTTAACTATGTAATCATATCTGCAATGAAGCCGCATTAAAAGAAAAACTTCAAAAATTCTTTTTTTAAATGCGGCTTCTGCTTTTTTTTCTGTTTGACAGTATTTGTGTTGTCTTCAAATCATTGGTATGTTTCTCCTTTTAGCGCGCATCGAAAAATCTTGAGTTAAAAAAAGTCTGAGATTCCATCATTTTTTCTAAGAAATTCCATTTTTAATTTATTCTCCCTCTTCAATAAATCTTTTTAAATGCTACAAGCACATTTTTAATTCCTTAGGATCAAACACTGCCTGATTGCTCCAATTTTCCATATCTATTGCAGAAGTTTATGTAAACTCTCGTCTTATTTTATTGTAACATGGTAGCCAACCATCGGCATTGGTCATCCAAGTATGATTAGGAATATCATCGGCTAATGTTATTTATTTGAGCAGAGCTGTTATTTGGTAGTAATATTCTTTTGCATTTCTCCAAATAATAATCTTGATTGAAGTTTTAATTCCAGTTTGTCCATTACAATTCTTGAAAGTTGTAATAACATAGAGGTTTCTTTACCTATTAAAGTTCTTGGACTTTTATCAATAATACAGAAAGTTCCCAAATTATATCCGTCTAATGATTTTAGCGGAGCAGCTGCATAAAATTGTAATCCCATTGACCCTGCAACCAATGAATTAGTCAGTGCACGGGGATCAGCTCTGGCATCTTCAACAATATAAATATCATCGGCCAAAATTGCAGAACTGCATAAACCATTCTCCCTTGGTATTCCATCAACCTCAAGACCAAACGAAGATTTAAACCAAATTTTGTCTGTATCAACCAATGTAATTATTGCAATAGGAACATTAAAGATTTTTGCTGCTAAAGAAGTTATTTCATCAAAATCTCCATCCAAAGGAGTATTCAGAATTTCATATTTATACAAATTTTCAAGCCTTTTAATCTCTGTTTTCTCGTCCATTAAGTAAAGATATTAAGAATAAAGATTGAATTAATACTACTGCTGGTTATAACTTTTTTTAGATACAGAATTGATTGTCTTCCTAAAATTTTGCAGCCGCTTAAATAAAAGATATGTGGATTAAACCATTTTTATTTAGATGCCGTAGAAGCAAAAAAATAAAAAAATACTCTATTGAAATAATAAATAGCAAACTTATTTTTTGCAGGAAAC
>JANLVW010000007.1:0-1041 GCA_031364205.1 Ferruginibacter sp. | reverse complement strand
AATAATAAATTGCCGGGAAGTTGAAACAGTATTATTTGTCTTTGTAGGATTTACCAGTTTTATAAAAGGAGTTTCCTGTGCGTAAGAGATTGTTGAAATTATAATTGCTGCAAAAAATAAAAAAGATTTATTCATTTTAAGTATTACCGATTTTTGAAAATTTAAACCATTTGTTTTAGCGCATTTTCTTGTAGAGATTTACAAAGGTATAATCGCAGATTAAATTGAAATTCAGTCAAGGAAAATATATGTTTCTCACAGATTTAAAAGATTTGCACAGATTTTATTATAGTTATTCTGTGGAAATCCGTTTTACCCGTGAGTATTTATTTCATTTGACAATTTGTACAGATTTGCATAAATTAAAATAGCAATTCTGTTGGAATCTTTTAAATTTTTGAGCATTTAACTTGTAGATGCTCACAGATTATTCATATTTGCACAGATTTTAATTTGACTATTCTGTGAAAATTCATTAAATCTGTAAGCATATTTTTTACCTTACAGATTGTACTATTCGCTCAACTCCAACCACCGCATTTCTTTTACATCCAGCGCAGCAATAATTGTATTTACCCTTATAGACAAAGTTTGTATTTCATCATAAGAAATATTACTGCTCATCTTTGTTTCCAGTTCTTCTTTTTCTTTTTGCAGTGTGGGTATTTCTTTATCTAAATTTTTAATCTCTTCTTTTTCTTTAAAAGATAATTTTTTTGTTGCTGAAGTATTTATTGGAGCAATTTGTTTTGCTTCGGCTTTTTCAACAATGCTGCCCATTACCATTTTACCATCATCTTTTCTGGTGCCTGCTTCTATTTCTTTTACATAAGCACGGTACTGCGTATAATTGCCAGGGTAATCTTTTATTACACCATCTCCCTCAAATGCAAAAAGATGTTCAACCATTCTATCCATAAAATAACGATCATGGCTTACAATTAATATACAGCCCGGAAAGTCAAGTAAAAATTCTTCGAGCGTACGCAGTGTCTGTAAATCCAGATCGTTGGTAGGTTCATCTAATATTAAAAAGTTAGG
>JANLVW010000838.1:0-3109 GCA_031364205.1 Ferruginibacter sp. | reverse complement strand
TTGAAGGACTATTTGTTCGTTTAGAACATGCTATTGATTGCATTAGTGCCAAACGGGTTGTTTTAGATTCTATTGAATCAATATTTGCCGGCATTACAGATGTGGGTATTCTTCGCTTGGAAATAAAAAGGCTTTTTAGGTGGCTTAAAAATAAAAAGGTTACTGCCATCGTTACCGGCGAGCCAATGCAGGAAACTTATACCCGCCATGGCTTGGAGCAGTACATTTCTGATTGCATCATTTTACTTGATAACAGAGTAAAGGAACAAATTGCCATCCGCAGAATCCGGGTAATTAAGTACCGTGGTTCAAAACACGGCACAAACGAATATCCTTTTGTGATTGACAGTGAAGGTCTTTCAGTAATTCCGATCACTTCTGCCGGGCTGGATCAACCCGGCACACCTCAAAAAGTTTCTACGGGAATTCCTTCTTTGGACAAACTGTTTAAAAGTGGTAAACCTGGATACACAAGAGGCAGTACCGTGCTCGCATCAGGTACAGCAGGTACAGGAAAAACAAGCTTGGCTGCTGCATTTGCTGTAGCAAGTTGTAAACGTGGAGAACGCTGTCTTTTTCTATCTTATGAAGAATCGGCTGGGCAACTTATTCAAAATATGAGCTCTATAGGTATTCATTTTGAACCATTCATAAAAAAAGGACTTTTAAAGATCATTTCGACCAGGCCTTCTTTTTTTGGTTTAGAAATGCATTTACTCGATTTATATAAACTCATTGCAGAATTTAAACCAAAAGCGGTTGTTATTGATCCTCTTACAAGTCTTATTGGAGAGGGCGAGCAGCGTGAAATCAGATCAATGATTACCCGTATGATTGATCTTTTAAAATCACATGGCATTACCAGTTTTTTTACAAGCCTTGTTTCTTCTGCCGCACAAAATGATACCAGCGGAGAAATTGGCGTATCCTCCCTTATAGACACCTGGATAGTTGTGAGAGAATTAGAAGAAGATGTAAGTAAAAAACGCATTCGTGGGCTTTTCATTGTTAAGTCTCGTGGCACGGGCCACGACAGTGATGTACATAAACTTATTTTAAGCGATGATGGAATAAATTTAATGCCGATGGACGGAGAATCTACCCTCACAGCAAATAAGGAAAAGAAGATTGGTAAAAATGTTACTGAGGGTAAAAAATTAGCCAAACAAGATAAAGGTGAATAATGGAAAATAAGAGAGAAGGCCCCGCTGTAGATATAAAAGCTTTACAACCTAAATTGATTGTAGGCATAGGCGGTTCTGCGGGTGCACTTAATGCTTATAAAACTTTGCTGGATTCAATGCCGCCTAAAACAGAAATGGCCTTCGTCATTATTTCTCACATGAACCCCATTGCTGTCAGTCAACTAGCTAAAATTTTGTCACGTCATACAAAAATGAATGTAATAGTAGCTTCTATGGCGATGTCGATTGACGCCAATAACGTTTATATAATTCCTTCGGATTCAGATCTAACCATCGAAAAATATAAGTTTAAAGTAATTACACCACGGTCGAAAAGGAACAAGCAGATAGATATATTCTTTAAGTCTTTAGCAGAAGCAATGGGCGAGCGTGCAGTTGGCATTGTCCTTTCGGGCTATGATGGTGACGGAACCGAAGGCTGCAAACACATAAAGGCACATGGAGGAAAAACCTTTTCTCAGGATATGTCCGCGGAAGCTGACTCGATGCCCCTTAGTGCTCAGGCTTCAGGCTGTGTAGATTTTGTTTTGCCTTTGGATAAAATTCCCGGTAAATTAAAGAGTTTAGTTGCTGCACTTGAAATATAAAAAGAAATTATATTTATCAAGTCAGAATTATATAAAACAGAGGAAAAGGCTTTTCATTTAAACTTTTGAATAGGAAAGGTTATGAATTACTGCACTACGCATTTATCTGAAACTTGTTTCATCAATTGCCTTAAGTCAAAAAAATATATTACCCGCTTTTTCCATTTTATTTGTTTTAAAATTATATGCTGTTTTTTGTTAGTAAAATAAATGAATGAAAGTATTGCCTTTATTTATTAAATTATTTACATCCTTCGCTGGATAAAATGTGGAAAACGGAGGATGCTGTTTTTAAATTAAGGCTTAAGAAATAAATACATTTGTATAAAATATTGAAACATGGTTTTTGTAAAAGAAACAGTGAATAAAAAAAATTCTAAAATAGGAGATATAGTTATAAAAAAATATGGGGATAAAACTGTTGTGAGCAAATATCCTGATATGAGCAATATTATTGCAAGCGGTGCTCAAAGGGAGAAAAGAAACAGGTTTGCAGAAGCCGTTTGCTATGCTAAAACAATAAACAGCAGTAAAATATTAAGAAACGATTTTTTAAAAAGGGTAGGAGAAGTAAAATCTGTTTATCAAAGTGCACTTAAAGAATTTCTTCAGCGAGAGTTATAAATTTATTCTTTTTCTAAAAGTGGTACCTTCCGGTTAAAACCTTCCTGTAATGAAATGAAGGTCTCCGTACGTTCAATTCCTTTTATATTTTGCAGATCATCGTGAAGCACTTTTCTAAGTTGAGATATATCTGTACAAATAATTTCTATAAACATGCTATAGTTTCCGGTTATGTAATTAAGCCGGACGATCTCGGGGATTTTTTCGAGTTCTGTTGCAACGGTGTCATATAATGAACTTTTTTCAAGATAAATACCAACAAATGCCGTACAATCATAACCAAGCAATTTTGTATTAATCGTCATTCGGGTACCTGTAATAATATTTAGTTCCTGGAGTTTTTTTATTCTTACATGTATTGTTCCTGCACTTACAAACAGTTTCTTGCCCAGTTCGGCATAAGAAATCTCAGCATCATTCATCATCACATTTATTATCTGAGAATCCAGTTTGTCAAAATTTAATTTATTAGCCATTTAAGAATATGTTTTAATTTTTTATCTAACAATTTACGAAATTATTTAAACATAACTTAAAAGAAATAAAATTTACTTAATGTTTATTCAAGATAATGCGAATTGTTTTATCTTCGTTCTATCACGCAAACGATAAAGATCGAAAATTGTGGGGTGATGAAATTTTGGCAGACATACCCCCTTGTCTCGGGGGTGAGGATAACAGGACACACGTAGC
>JANLVW010000805.1:0-1345 GCA_031364205.1 Ferruginibacter sp. | reverse complement strand
ATATGAAGCCATTTTTTGAGCTAAAAAGTAATTATCAGTAATGAACATTGACAAAGAACCATACCAACAACTCATTATACAAATAGGCAGCTTGCTACAAAGCGGCAGGCAGCAGGCTGCGCAGGCGGTAAATACTATTTTGGTAAAAACCTATTGGCTTATTGGGCAGCATATTGTAGAGTTTGAGCAAAAGGGTAATGAGAAAGCGGAATATGGTACGCAACTTTTTGAAAGACTTGCTAAAGATTTAACGCAAGCGTATGGCAAAGGTTTTGGCAGATCTAATTTGTTTCAAATTCGCCTTTTCTATATTAAATTTCCAATTGTCCAGACACTGTCTGGACAATTGACTTGGAGTCATTATACCGAAATATTAAAAGCAAACAACGATTTAGAGTTAAACTTTTATTGCAAACAAAGTGAACATGAGCACTGGAGTGTGAGAGAACTGAAACGACAAATGAGAAGTTCTTTGTTTGAACGCCTCGCACTAAGTAAAGACAAAGAAGGCGTGCTTAAACTTGCAAATGAAGGCCATATAATTAAAACGGCTGAAGACCTGATAAAAGACCCTTTTGTGTTGGATTTTTTAAACATACCCGAACAACATCAATACTTAGAAAGCGAACTGGAGGAAAAAATCATTTCTAATCTTCAGCAGTTTATAATGGAAATGGGCAAAGGCTTTGCTTTTATTGGCCGGCAATACAGAATGAGTATCGGCGGAAAACATTTTCATTTAGACCTGCTTTTTTATCACCGCATATTAAAGTGTTTTGTATTTGTAGATTTAAAGCGTGGGGAGATAGACCATTTGGATGTGGGGCAGATGAACCTTTATCTTAATTACTTTAAAAAAGAAGAAGCTACAGAAGGTGACAATGAGCCGATAGGCATTATACTAGGTGCGCATAAAAATCATATTTTAGTAGAATATGCTACAGACAGTATTACCAACAAAGTATTATTGAGCAAATACCAATTGTATTTACCAGATAAAAAAGCCTTGCAAAATGCTTTGGATAAACTGTTAGAAAATTAAGCACATGAAATTTACAGAAGAAAAATTAGAGCGTGCCTTTATAGAATTGTTGGGAAAACAAAACTTCCCGCACTATACAGGAAATGCGATTGTTAGAACTGCAGATGAGGTATTAATAGAAGCAGATTTACTTCATTATTTAATGAGCAGGTACGAGCTTAACAACCTTACTGTAACGGAAGCAAAATCTATTGTTCTTCAATTAAAAACCTTGCCCGCAAGCGATATCTACGAAACCAATAAAACCATTATGCGCTGGCTAAGCGATGGCTTTATTTTAAAAAGAGAAGATAGAAATCAAAA
>JANLVW010000744.1:0-8754 GCA_031364205.1 Ferruginibacter sp. | reverse complement strand
TGTATAGGGTTGTACACCATTCCTACAAATGCACAACCTGCGAAAGCAGATTCTGTAATTAACTTATTGCGGGCTAGTAATAAAAAAAATAGCGTTGACACTGCATTGTTTCTAACTGCATTGAGAACTTGCGGTACAGCTGTACTTACCGATGCCGACATTAAACGAATAGACTTAGAAAGTGACCGCTTTACAAGAGGTAAAAATGAAGATACCAGTTTTTATATAAGGATGATTATTGCAGATTGTATTGGTGATAATAGTAAACATATTGACTATTGTAAAATGCTGATTGATAAGATTGAAAAAAGCGAAACGCCTAAAAAAGATATTTTATTAAATAATTTACTTTTCAATTTAAGAGTTCAGTTTCGTAATTCCAGCCGTCTTTCCGAGGGCTTCCTATACTATAATAATTGGCTAATTCAATTTAAACAGCAAAATGACTCTACGGGTATTGCTGTTTGTAATTTTGTTCTAGCTAGCTTTTATGGAACAATTGGTTTAAGTAACAAAGCAATCTATCATTTTAAAACTTCGCTAACTTATTTAGATTCGAGTAAACATGTTGACAAATTTCTTTTCGATGCGTTTAAGCTTGAGAGGAGGGAATTATGGCTTATTAATATCGGGGTATTAGGGCAGGTTTATTTATTAATGCACGATATAAAAAACGGACTTATATATACAAAATTAGCATTTCAAATACAGCAAAAAGAAGGAAGAGGCCCTAGTGGTTTTTTCGTAACACAAAACTTAGCACAAGGGTTTCTTCTTAATAATGATTTAGATAGTGCGGCTTTTATTATAAAGCTTGCTTACGATTCGTGTAAGAAAAATGGCGAGAATATGTTACCAGTCATTTTTCAAACATGGTCTATGCTGGAGTTAAAAAAACAACATTTTGATAAAGCAGATTCTTTGCTAGTAAAAGCTTGGGAAATTATTAATGAGAAAAAAATACCTACTATTGCGCCTCAAGGAAATGTTGACCCAGACTACTATCGGGCGCTTATTCGCATTGAACAAAACAAATATGCAGAAGCCGCTAATTTTATCTTCAGTGATATTGAACGAATTAAAAATCTACGGAATGAAACAATTAGGGATTATAAATTATTAGCTGAAGTGTATGATAAAATGGGCGATGCTGAAAAATCGAAAGAGAATTATAAAAAATATATCAGTTTACAAGATAGTTTGTTAGCCGACCAGCGAAAATTAAGCAATATTAGTTTTGAAGTCGAGCAGCAAATCAATGAAAAGGAGTTATCTATTAATCAGCTTAAAAGTGAAAATAAAATATCTGCATTAACTAGAAATTTTTCTTTTGGTATTATCGCTTTGGTTTTATTATTGTCTGGTGTAATCTATTACCGTTATAAATCAAAGCAAAAAGCCAATGCTGTTTTAGAAAAAACATTATCTGATTTAAAATCCACCCAATCACAACTCATCCAGGCTGAAAAAATGGCGAGCCTTGGCGAGCTTACGGCTGGCATTGCGCACGAAATCCAAAACCCGTTAAATTTTGTAAATAATTTTTCTGAGGTAAATAAAGAATTACTTGTGGAAATGAAGGATGAAATGCAAAAAGGAAATTATGATGAGGCCAAAGAAATTATTGAAGATGTAATCGGTAACGAAGAGAAAATTAACCACCATGGAAAAAGAGCCGATGCAATAGTAAAAGGAATGCTGCAGCACAGCCGCAACAGCAGTAGCGCAGCAAAAGAGCCAACTGATATAAATAAACTGGCAGATGAATATTTGCGGTTGGCTTATCACGGATTGCGGGCGAAAGACAAAACATTCAACGCAACAATGAAAACAGATTTTGATAAATCGATTGGAAATATCAATGTTATTCCGCAGGATATTGGCAGGGTTATTTTGAATTTAATTACCAATGCTTTTTATGCCGTTGATGAAAAAAAGAAACTGCAACCCGAAAACCTGCCTACAGGACAGGCAGGCTATGAGCCAACGGTTTCCGTAACAACTAGAAAAGCAAATGATAAAATTGAAATTTCTGTAAGCGATAATGGGAATGGCATACCGGAAGCCATCAAAGAAAAAATATTCCAACCGTTCTTTACTACCAAACCCACCGGGCAGGGCACGGGGTTGGGTTTGAGCCTGGCTTATGATATTGTAAAAGCGCATGGGGGAGAGTTGAAGGTAGAGACTAAAGAGGGAGAAGGCAGCGAATTTATTATTCAATTACCTGTTATCTGAATCACGGATTTTATAGGATTAACTGATTACAAAGAATTATTTCATGCAAGGAGAATTAAAATATAAGGACATAACTTAAAAATAATTATTAAATACTTTTGAGATAAATCCCATGAACAACATAAAGAAAATAATAATTACCCTTATTTCTATGTTGCAATTTTCTGCAATAGCTAAAGCTCAACAGGATAATATCGCCGACTCCTTAGAGTATTATTTTAATGGAATAAAAGGCGATAAAAAGAATGACAGCCTTTTTTTCAACCATGCTATAAATATTTTATACAAAAACAAAAAAAACATATTGGTTCAAAATTCTTCAATCAATGAAGCAATTGACCATCTGAAAACAATATTGGATGATAAACATTATTATGACCTTATAATATCTTTTTATATGAGCCATTTTGAGTTAGACAGTATTCCAAATGATGCTCTTATAAATTATGGAAAGAAGATTATTAAAAAAAATTACGGAAAGTCATCCATCTATGGTGAATATGCAATATTATATTTACTCCGGGAAATGAGAATCCCTTACCGCACAAGTAATAGAATTTATGAAGGTATAGAATACTTTAATGGGTTAAAGAATGATTTTTTAGCCCGCAATGACTCTGAGGCAGTCTCAATTGCTTACAATGTGCTAAGCATCTTTTACAATCGTCTCGGCTTAAATGAAAAGGCTGAGTATAATATGCTAAAGTCTCTTGAATTTCTCGACAACAGGCAGTTTTCAGGAGAATATAAAATCGCTCCAACATTTTTAGGAAAAGCCGGGAAGGTAAATAGATATTCTGTTCTGGGCAGTTATTTAATTGATGAAGGAAAGCCAAAAGAAGCAGAGATATATTTAAGTGAAGCAATTAAGATTTATTTAGCTCTGGACTCGCCTATGCTGGTAAGAGATGCTCCTTATCTTTTTTTACAAAAGGCCCGGAGTAAGACATTATTACATAGCGATAGCAGTAGTTATTTTTATGACGTTACTTTACATTACTTGTCATTGTACAAGGCATCTCCAGTTAATTATGCACATTATTATATGGAAAAAGGTAAAGATTTTTTATCTCATCAAGCCCTGGATTCCGCTGATTTTTATATTCGGAAAAGTAAGCTGTTAAAAGATTCCTTACACCTGCCTGTAGTAAGTTATGCGGGAGAATTAATTCCGCATTATTACTTAGCCGCCATTAAAATAAAACAAAATAAACCCCGGGAAGCTATACAATATCTGCTTACCGAAATGAAAGAGTTGAAACAGGCAAATGCAAGACTGGAACTCACCTGGGAATTGAAATTGCTCGCTGAAGCTTATTCAGCTGCAGGTTTAGATAGCGAAGGTTTTAAAACCATGCAGGAATTACTGCTACTTAATGAAAAATTGCATGGAGAAGAAGTTAACGCAAAATCCATAAGTTTTGATATTGAAAAGAAAATGCAGGAAAATGATATCAACATAGCAGTATTAAATGGACAAAATAAAAGTAATATAAAAATAAAATATTATCTGTTCGGAATTGCTGCTTTGCTTGGTTTATTTGCCATTACTTTGGGGATTGCCATCTTTAATAAACAAAAATCAAATGCCCGCCTCATTATTAAAAATAATGAAACAAGCCAGGCTTTAGAAAAATTAAAAGAGACCCAGGCTCAACTTATTCAAGCCGAAAAAATGGCTTCACTTGGCGAACTTACCGCTGGTATTGCACACGAAATTCAAAACCCTTTGAACTTTGTAAATAATTTTTCTGAAATAAATACTGAGTTGATTGAAGAAATGAAAGTTGAATTGAAAGCAGGTAATAAGGAAGATGCCATAGCTTTAGCAAATGATATTGCAGATAATGAGCAAAAAATAAATCATCATGGAAAAAGAGCCGATGCAATAGTGAAAGGAATGCTGCAGCACAGCCGCAACAGCAGCAGTGCAGCAAAAGAGCCAACTGATGTAAATAAACTGGCAGATGAATATTTGCGGTTGGCTTATCACGGATTGCGGGCGAAAGACAAATCTTTCAACGCAACGATGAAAACGGATTTTGATGAAACAATAGTAAACATAAATATTATTCCACAGGATATTGGTAGGGTTATTTTGAATTTAATTACCAATGCATTTTATGCAGTTGATGAAAAGAAGAAATCAGGTATAGCCAATTATACACCGACAGTTACTGTTGCTACAAAAAAAATAAATGACAAAACAGAGATAAGGGTTACTGATAACGGCAACGGCATCCCGGAAAATGTGATCGATAAAATATTTCAACCCTTCTTTACAACAAAGCCAACAGGACAAGGAACTGGTTTGGGTTTAAGTATGAGCTATGACATTGTAAAAGCCCATGGGGGAGAGTTGAAGGTAGAGACAAAAGCACAAACAGCGACAACCTTTACGATCGTTTTGCCGTCTGCCATATGATAAAAAAAATTTTTTTTTATGATACGAGTGAAACTTTTTTTTGCGTTGTGCATTGCAGGTTTCTTAACAGCGTGCTGCGCCAATGCTCAGACTATAAGCTATCCGGTACAAAATACCTACGCTGTAGTTGTAGGTATTTCTCAGTACCAAAATCCCTTTATTCCTAGGCTTACCTACGCAGATACAGATGCAACCCTGTTTGCTGAGTGGTTGCAAAGTAAAGCTGGCGGCAGCGTACCTGGCTACCAGATAAATCTTTTTACTAATGAAAACGCTACTATAGCCAATGTGTATGCAGCGCTAGACCGACTGAAATCAAAGGCCCGTGAAAACGATTTAGTTTATATCTATTTTTCAGGCCATGGAGATATTGAAACACGGGATACAATTAGTAAGGGTTATTTGCTGGCCTGGAATTCCCCGGCAACGAATTACCGCAACAATGCAATAAGTGTGGCTGATATTAACGAAAACGCCAACATTCTTTCTACAATAAACAAAGCCAAGGTCATCATAATAACAGATGCATGCCACTCAGGAAAAATGGCGGGCGATTTCTACAAAGGGCGCCAATTGACTGCAGCTAATTTGCAATTGGTTTTAAACAACCAGGTACGGCTTGCATCCTGCGAAGCAAACGAAGAAGCAGCTGAAGGGCCCAGCTGGGGCGGAGGAAGGGGGGTGTTCTCTTATTACCTCCTCAGGGGTTTGCAGGGTTTAGCTACACCCGAAAGCAACGGTGTAATAAAATTGAATAGTCTCGAAACATTTATGAATACATCATTTAGCAGAGATGAAAATTTGATTCTGGAGAAACACAAACAAAACCCGGTTATTGATGGTAGTCCGCTTTTTCCCATCGCAACTGTTGATACTGAAACCCGTAATTCTTTAATATTCTCGGGCAGTAACCCGGCAAAAATAAAAAGTACTCCTGCAGGTTTGCAGTCTTTAAAAATACTGGGCGCTCAGCCAATTGATTATTTTTTTTCCATTGCTAAAACTGCTGAACTTGACTCTTTGCTTGATTTTAGCAAGTACACTGCGATCCCTATAGATGATGTGCCTGTAAAAATTGTAAGTGATTATCTTATCAAACTTCAAAACCTACAGGAAGAACCAGATTCTTTGAATAAGTTAGATGAGGTAAGAATTAACCTGATAGACTCAATTGAAAAAAAGATAAATAAAAATGACAGCTTGACCAGAAAAAAATCTTTTCAAGAAGTTGATTCAATTCACTTGCTTAGTAAAAAAGATAATGACTTGAGAAATTTTATTTTTGATAAATTAAATAATACACAAACAGGATTACTGCTGACTTTGGAAAAACAGCTTCATGAGAACAAGTATATCGTGTCACGCTTTAATGAAAAGTTTGTTTTGCTTGCACATGAAAAACTCCAGGAAATGATTAACGCCTATTTGATAGGAGACCTTGCAGAATTGGAAAAAAGACAATATTATTATGGCAACAGGCAATACCGTAGGTTTTTATCTATTCTTGACGTGGCTATACACTTGGCACCGGAAACAAATTATTTGCGGAGAATATTAGAAATAAACCGAAGCTATCTCACCGGACTAATTGATCGGCTGGAGATGGCAACACAAAAAAAAACGGACAGTCTTTTACGTTCTGCATTTTATCAGCAGCGCCAGGCTCTTAAAATGGAACCTTATGCCGCCTACATCCACAACGAAATCGGTAATTTATATTTCAGCAGCCGGTTATACGATTCTGCATTATATCATTTTGATTTTGCACTTATTCTTTCCCCCACGTGGGCTGTGCCGTGGAGTAATAAAATTAGATTGTATTTGGCCCTTAATAATACTCAAAAAGCAAAAGAGGCTTTTCGTATAGCAGATTCGTTGCAGCGAAACCTTGCATACACAAATGTGAATGTAGGGCTGGTAATGGAAAAAGACAGCAACCTGCTTGCTGCCGAAAGCTACTATCTGAATGCCATTGCACAAAACAATGTTCACTACCTGCCTTATGAACGGCTTGGCTTTGTTTACCTCCAAACAGGAAGATATGCATTGGCAGATTCTTTTTTTATGGAATCAAAAAAACGAAAAGATCCATTTGCTGTAAACAATTTTGCTTTTACTTTCGGCATAGTTCAGAGTATTGCTGGAAAGCAACCCGCAACAAAATTTTTTAAAGTTTGTAGCCTCGCTAATGATCAAGCTGTAGTAGGTTGGCAGCCTTTATCTGCTTTGGCAAAGGCATTAATAAAGTTGGTTGCTCCCGCTGAAAAAAATGTGGAAGGTGAAAAATTAATGAAAGAGGCAATTGATAAATCACCTGGTCTGGTGCTTGCTCATCATTATCTGGGACAAAAATATTTTACAGATAAAAACCTAAAAGAAGCAGAAAAATACATTACGGAAGCGGTCCAAAGATATATCCCAATTGATAGCTTTTTGCTTCTCATTAAAGCTCAACTGCAGGCTTCGTTACATCAAAACATAAAAGATTTACGGATAAAAAATAAAATTAAAAGTGGGGCTGTTTCTCAAAAAACAAGCAACAACAGTTCTATATCTTCCCGGACTGATACTACCTGCCTACAGGCTATATTATCGTATTATCATTACGATGTTCGTGAAGATCATTATTTGTTGGCTAACATTTACGAACAGGAAGAAAGATGGAACGAAGCATTAAATCAATATAAAATCATTGCTGCAGCTGAGAATAAAAAGCTAATGGCACAAGCTATTTACCAGGGTTTCAAAAAAATTACACTTGACAGGAATAATATTAATGATGATAATGATGAACAAATTAATTTTTACGAAAGTCCGGTTCGGGCGGGCGCTACTTTAAAGGCTGCAAGACTCTTGGAAAAACAGGCACGATATGAAGAAGCCGAAGATCTTTTAAAACAGCAGTTAATCTTCAATAGAAAAGCAGGATATGCCCGACAGGCAGAAATGAATAAGGGCAATTTCGGACCTGTCGGTCATTCAACTTTTAATTTTTTTTGGTTAAATGCCAATTACGATATGGAAACTGAGACTTATAATTTTTATAACCGTATGGTCTCCATTTTCCCCCGTAATGCCGATTGGTATAGTAAAGCCGGTATGTTTCTTTATGAACGATTATCACTTACTTATCCTTTTATACAAATAGCAGAACAAAAAGGATTTTATGAATATTCAAAGAAACATGCTTATCCCTACATAGGAGGAACGGAGCAAAATATAGAAGGCTTTGATGAAGTTGAAAAATATTTTAGAAAAATAAATATGTTTAAATTGCCGGGAACATTAGAAAAGATTTCTATTGAAATGCAGGATTATGAACCAATTCAAACAGCATTGTCATGGCTGCAGCAAGCTGTAAAATTTTCCGGGGATGATAAACCAAATTATGAACTGACTAAAGCCATGACAAACCTGCAAAAATGGATGGGCAACTATGATGTAGCCATAGCGGGTTATAACACGCTTCTGAAAATACAGCCCGATAATACAGTGTTGCGAAACGCATTAATTGAAATACTTCAACTTAATAAGTATTTACCGGCAGTCGCCAACCAATTAGACAGTTTACATAAAAGAAAACAATTAAGCCATGAACAAATAATAAAACTTGCTTACTATAAAATACTCAGCAATTCTCCGGATAAAGACATGAGCTTGTTGGCGCAGTATACACCTCATAACCCTACAGAAAAAAACCTGAAAACCTCGGTGTTGATACAACAGTTTATGATGACCGGTGAGTTAAAAAAAGCACTAAAATACCTTCGGGATTCTTTACAAACACCTAAGAAACCAAAGGAAGAATTTTATGAAGAATCTGTTGCACAAATTGTGACTTTTGACAATCCTTATTATACAGAAGCCCGCATACTTGCCATTACCAAAAAAGACGCTGCAGCTTTTGCGATTGTAAAAGAATTACTCGATTCAGGTTTTGCGTACAAAAACATTTTAATGAATGATCCTGCTTTTAAAAGATTAAGAAAAACCAAAATATGGATTAAATTATTGGATGGTCATACCTTTCCTGTACCTGATAAGAATGATGAACCGCAAAAAAAAATTTATTATAATGAGGTAAAATACCG
>JANLVW010000724.1:0-1648 GCA_031364205.1 Ferruginibacter sp. | reverse complement strand
CATAATATTTTCTAAAGCAAAACAATGACATGCCTTCTCATGTCCGCACATCAATCAGAAGACAACACTTCATACTCATAGCATATAAATAAACGGGAGATGAAACAGAACTCCGCCCAATGATTTTGAAAGATATTGCAGAGCGAACAAACCTTGATATATCTACAGTAAGCAGAGTTGCCAACAGTAAATTTGTACAAACAGAATTTGGAACATACAGATTGAAATTTTTCTTTAGCGAAAGTTTACAAACTGACAGTGGTGAAGAAGTAAGTACGAGAGAAGTTAAAAAAATTCTTACAGATTTAATTGGGGAAGAAAGTAAAAAACACCCTTACAGCGATGAAAAGCTAACTGATATGCTGCAGGAAAAAGGGTATAATATTGCACGAAGAACTGTAGCGAAATACAGGGAGCAATTAAATATTCCGGTTGCAAGGCTGAGAAAAATATTATAAAATGGAAGCTATTTTACCTAAAGAAATTTTACCCGAAAAAAAATATGTTCATCCTCTATTAAAATGGCCGGCTAACTTCTTTTCATACATTTTTCATCCAATTTTTGTACCGCTGTATGCTATTGCATTTCTTGTATACATCCATCCATCCTATTTTTCGGGGTTTTCAGCAAAAGCAAAGCTCTACACAATTTTAATTAGTGGCTACAACCTAATCTTTTATCCTTTAATTAGTATTGTATTACTAAAAGCCGTTGGTTTTATTGATTCTGTTTTTCTTCGTACAAAAAGAGATAGAATTATTCCTTACATGGCATGTGGTATTTTTTTCTTTTGGGCGTTTACAGTTTTTAAAAAACAGGATATGTATCCTGCAATAATGCCATCCTTTGTTTTGGGTGTTTTTCTTGCTGCGTCTGCTGGTTTAATTGCCAATATTTATTATAAAATAAGCATGCACACAATTGCCATGGGTGGGTGGCTCGGTTTGTTTTTGGTAATTGCAAAGAGTAATTCTATGTTGATGACGTGGCCTATTGCTTTTGTGCTTTTATGCACTGGTATTGTTTGTACATCCCGTTTAATAGTTTCTGATCATACTGAAAAAGATATTTATACAGGTCTTGTGCTAGGATTATTCTCGCAGTTTATTGCTGCAGCCGTATAGTTCCTTCAGTCAAGATATAAAGGTTTAACACATCAGTTTTTTTTACTGGCAACATACTTGCTTTGTATTTTAAAATCAAATCTCTTTTTATGAAAACAATCTTTACACTTTTAATTATTTCTGTCACACTTGGCTCCTGCGAAACCCTTCAACAGGTTGCAAATGCTGCAGGTGCTGCTACAGGTACTTTATCAAATACAGAAGCTGCGGCAGGTATAAAAGAAGCTTTAGGACAAGGAATTACAAAATCTGTACTTCAGCTAAATAATACAGATGGCTTTTTTAGAAATGAATTGTACAAAGTATTGTTACCACCTGAAGCAAGAAAAATTGAAAATACACTTCGTGATCTTGGTTTTAACAGCCTTGTGGATAAAGCAATTTTACAGATAAACAGAGGTGCCGAAGATGCAGCCGGTTATGCAAAACCAATTTTTGTAGAAGCTATAAAAAATATGACTTTAAGTGATGCTATCGGGCTAATTAGAAATGGCGATACCAGTGCAACACATTTCTTTAGAGA
>JANLVW010000670.1:0-4892 GCA_031364205.1 Ferruginibacter sp. | reverse complement strand
AAACCAGCAACCAAAGCAGATTTTTTACAGCCGGGTAATAAGCAGGTGGCTGCGGGTTATGTTGTATTTGGTTCATCTACAATGTTGGTATACGCAACAAAACGAGGCGTTAATGGCTTTACCCTCGACAGACAAATCGGTGAATATTTAATGAGCCATCAAAATATACAATGTCCTCCGGCAGGTAAAATGTATTCTGTAAATCACGGTAATTTTTTTAGGTACGTACAACCTGTTAAGGAATATATTACCGCATGTCAGAAAAAAGACAAATCAAACGGCGGCCCTTACACACAACGTTACATTGGCAGCATGGTATCTGATGTGCACCGCAATCTTATAAAAGGCGGAATTTTTATGTATCCCGGCACCACTGATAAACCTGGCGGCAAACTTAGGTTGCTGTATGAATGTAATCCATTTGCATACATTGTTGAAAAAGCCGGAGGAAAAGCTACGAATGGAAAAATTAATATTTTAGATATTGTTCCAACAGAACTGCACCAGCGCACACCTTTCTTTGTAGGAAGTATTAATATGATGGAAGAACTGGAAAGTTATTTATTTGCAGCTCTAAACGATGCAGCAGTTTAATTTTGTAATGCTGTTTTAAATATATCATTACATAACTTTACTCCAATGTCAAATTCAATAATAAGAGTTGTAAATCTTGTAAAAAATTACGGCCAGTTTGAAGCTGTAAAATCTGTTTCATTTAATGTTGAGGAAGGTGAAATCTTTGGACTGCTTGGCCCAAATGGTGCAGGTAAAAGTACAACACTGGAAATTATAGAAACCCTTAGGCCCAAAACCTCAGGTAAAGTTTTTGTAAATGGGTTTGATCTTGATCTAGAACCCGGAGAAATAAAAAAAATTATCGGTGTTCAGTTGCAGACTTCAGGATTTTATCCTGGCTTAAATTTGTTGGAGCTTATCAGACTTTTTAGCGGGCTTTACAACAGAGATGTAAATGCAATCGAACTACTAAAAAAGGTAAACTTAGTTGATAAGGCAAAAAATAAAAGCAAGGAATTAAGTGGAGGTCAAAAACAACGATTCTCTATTGCAACTACTTTAATAAATAACCCCAAAATTATTTTTTTAGATGAGCCTACAACCGGTTTGGATCCTCAGGCCCGTAGAAATTTATGGGATTTAATTCGTGAAATAAGAGCAGCAGGTACAACAGTAATTCTTACTACACATTACATGGATGAAGCAGAACAACTCTGCGACAGAATTGCCATTATGGATGAAGGAAAAATAATAAAACTTGATACGCCCGATAAGATGATAGATGAATTGGTTGCCACAGGATTTGAAAGGCCTAAACAGGTAAAAGCCGCTAACCTCGAAGATGTTTTTATTCATTTAACAGGAAAAGAAATGCGGCCTGATTAAATTTTATTTGTAAAAAATTAATAACCTATAATATAAAAATGAAGAAATTAATGTTAACCGCTTTTGCAGCTACTATTTTAATAAATGTGAATGCGCAAAAGAAATCGTTGCCTGTAAAAAAAACTTCTCCTGTAGTAGTAAAATCAAATGCTTTTAAAAATGCGGTCGATAGTTTTAGTTACGCAGCCGGAATGAATATTGCTGCAAGCCTAATGCAGGCAGGCGCTACAAAAATAAATTCCATATTATTTGCAAAAGCTTTAAATGACGTGTATTCCAAATCAAAAACCGATTTCACCATAGAACAGGCAGGCAAAACACTGCAGGAAAAATTACAGTCATTTACAAAAAAGAAAACAGACGCAGAAAAGCAGGAAGGTCAAAACTTTCTTAACCAAAATAAAAAGCGCAGCAGCGTTATTGCGTTGGCAAATGGCTTACAATACGAAGTTATAAAAGCCGGTGATCCTAATGGTGCAAAACCAAAAGTAATTGATACTGTAGTAGTAAATTATGTCGGCACACTAACCAATGGCACTGAGTTTGACAATTCCTTTAAACGTGGGCAGGCAACTTCTTTCCCGCTAAATGGTGTTATTAAAGGGTGGACAGAAATTTTACAGTTAATGACAAAAGGCTCTCACTGGAAAGTTTATATACCTGGCGATTTAGCATATGGCGAATACCCTCCGCAAGGCTCACCCATTTTACCAAATGCTGTACTTATTTTCGAAATAACTTTAGAAGATATAAAGCCTGCTGCAACAAAATAAATATGCAAGATTTAAGTTACCCAATAGGTAAATATATTGAACAGCCATTCTCTCAACAACAGTTGAAGGAATGGCTGCAAGATATTGAGGTATTGCCAAAAGCTTTGGAATATGCCATCATAAATTTAGATGCTGTGCAGCTCGAAGAACCTTATCGCCCGGGCGGTTGGAACAGCAGGGAAGTAGTACATCATGTTGCCGACAGCCACATCAATGCTTTTATGCGTTTTAAACTTGCGCTCACAGAAGATAATCCAACCATAAAATCTTACAATCAACAAGCATTTACAGAGCTGAGCGATGTGAGAAATATTCCTATAAATGTATCGCTCACATTATTGCATGCGTTGCATGCACGCATGCTCGAGGTTTTAAAAAACATTAAAGATGATGAGTGGAACCGCACCGTTGAACATCCCGAATATGGAAAGCAAATGAGCGTTTGGTATTTACTCGGTCAATATGCATGGCATGGCAAACACCACACTGCACATATAAATAAATTACGGGAACGTATGGGTTGGATTTAAATTTTTAAAGCTTTTGGGGCTGTCAACAATTATTCATTTCTAAGCATTTGTTCGGGCTGTTTGTTACAATCTTTTGTTCGTACCTCACAAAAGTATTTCCACTTCTATCCCGCAGCCTTTGTTCAGTAAATCTTTTTTCAACTTTATTATGCAATAGATTTCAATTTATTTTCCTTTAAAAATTTTGCAATGCCTTTTACAATACTCTCAAAAGAATACATCAGTAATCACCCATATTTTACTGCCCGAAAAGACAGTTACAAAACCCCATCCGGTAAAATTGTAGATCCTTATTTTGTAGTTGAATTGCCGGAATGTGTGTTGGCACTCGCCATTACAAAAGAAAATGAGGTCTTGTTGATAGAGCAATATCGACATGCTATACAGGAACAGTCTATTGAGTTCCCTGGTGGTTTTATAGATGAAAACGAAACCCCTGAAACAGCTATTGTTCGTGAGTTACGGGAAGAAACCGGTTATAGTTTTTCAGGTTACCATTATCTTGGCAAAACCTATTCTAATCCAGGGGTTTTAACCAATGCCACGCATTTATTCATAGCAACCGGAGGAGAAAAAACATCAAATCAATCCCTTGATGCAAATGAAGAAATAACGATTATGTTGAAACCTTTGGAGGAAGTAAGAACCATCGTGCAGACGTATCAATTTAAACAAAGCATGCACGAACTTTGTTTTTACAGGGCTACAGAATTTTTAAATAAATTATAAAAGTTCGCTTTCAGCAATTATAAAAAAACTGCCGCAAATCATAATTACATCTGTTACTGCGGCAACTTTTTTTGCAGCATTTACAGCTTGATCTACGGTTTCAAAACATTCACCAACCAATCCCACTTTAGCAGCTTTTTCCTGCAGTTCAGTGTTTATCAATGCCCGGGGTATATGCGCATTTGTAAAATAATATTTCGCATTATCCGGAAACAGTTTTAAAACATTTTCAACATCCTTATCTCTTACAAACCCCAGCACAAAATGAAGTTGAGTAGTCAAGTGAGTTGTGTTTAATTGATCAATTACCTGTTTTATGCCATCTTTATTGTGTGCAACATCTGCAATGATGGTAGGGTATTGCTGCAAAATTTCCCACCTGCCTCGCAAGCCTGTAATTTCTTTTACCTTTTCAATTCCCCTGTGCAGTGCAGCTTCAGGAATAATAATTTTCAGTTTTCTCAGTTCTTTTACAGCTGCCAAAACCGTACAAATGTTTTTAGCCTGATATAATCCTGACAGGCCACACCTGAATTTTTCAGTAACATTTTCAGAAATATCTAGCACGTTACAAAGCAATAATTCTCCTTCGGAATCTATATAAGAGGTAATAAAATTTTCCTCAGCAAAATATATATTAGCATTTTTACTTGAGGCAGTTTCAATAAAAATAGGTTTTGTTTCAGGTAAAGTTTCCCCAATTACAACGGGTATATTTTGTTTTATTATGCCCGCTTTTTGGGTAGCTATTTCTTCAAGCGTATTTCCTAAAATATTTTGGTGGTCATAACCAATATTGGTAATAACTGAAAGTATGGGTGTTATAATATTTGTACTGTCGAGCAAGCCGCCAAGTCCGGTTTCTATTACCGCAAAATCTACCTGCTGTTCTGCAAAATATTTGAAAGCCATGGCAACCGTCATTTCAAAAAAAGAAGGTTCTACTTCTTTTGTAATTGCTTTTGTTCGTTCTGTAAAATCAACTACAAATTTTTCAGCAATCATTTTGCCATTAACTCTAATGCGCTCTCCAAAATCTTTAATGTGCGGAGAAGTATAGAGCCCGGTTTTATAACCTGCTTGTTGCAAAATAGCAGCAATCATGTGCGATGTACTGCCTTTGCCATTTGTACCTGCTACATGAATACTTTTAAATTTTTGTTGAGGATTTCCAATACTGTTGCACAATTCAACGGTATTATGTAAATCTTTTTTGTAAGCAATGATACCGACTTTGCTGAACATTGGCAACTGGCTGTAGAGATAATCCAATGTTTCTTTGTAAGTCATCATTGTTCAAAATTATAATATTAAAACAATGTATGAAAAGGCTAAAATAAAATCTACTGCACATTAAAATTAAACTGTACAGTTACCATACTTTCATCGGCAGCTTTATCAAACTGCATGGTTCTTAAATAGCCTGATATTGCTGTAGCGTAATCTCTACCAAAACTTG
>JANLVW010000633.1:0-1563 GCA_031364205.1 Ferruginibacter sp. | reverse complement strand
TTATGGCGGTCATACCCATCAGAATCAAATCTTTTTCGGCTCTCTGTTATAGTTAAATAAAAATCACTTCCACGTGTTTATCTTACATCAAAAAAGTACGTTATACGCTTTCCCGCTTTAATTCGCTTACTGTAAACACTTTCCTGTTTTCTGTCGTTGTTATCGTTTTGTTCGTACGCCACTGTATAAGTTGTTTTAAATTAATTGGTAAATAAATGTTCTAGACAAAGATAAAAATGTTTTTGAATTAGCAAAATATATATCATCATAAAAATATGGTTTCTCGACTACTTTAAATTATCTGTTTCCTGTTGTTTTTGATACATTTTAAAATACAAACCTTTTACTGCCATTAAACTTTCGTGGGTGCCTTGTTCAACAATATTACCATCATCCATTACCACAATTTTATCAAAATTAAACAACGAAAAAATTCGGTGGGTGATTATAACAGCCGTTTTATCTTTTAAGTAATTGTACAAATTTCCAATAATTTCATTTTCTGTTCGGGCATCCACAGCACTTAAGCAGTCATCAAATACAACTATCTCAGGTTTTTTTATTAGGGCACGTGCAATTGAAATGCGTTGTTTCTGACCTCCACTTAATGTTACTCCACGTTCGCCCACCAGTGTTTCAAATTTTTCATCAAAATTATTTATTTCATTAAATATACTTGCCTGCCGGGCAGCTTCAAAAACATCTGCTTCCAAAGCATTTTTTTCTCCAAAACGAATGTTATTTTTTATGCTGTCGCTGAAAAGAAATACATCCTGTGGCACATAACTAATTTGAGATCTGATGGAGAAGGTTTTTAAAGTATTGATATTTTGTTCATCATATGTGATACTACCCGATTGTACATTGTACATTGTTAACATTAGTTGTGCAATGGTGCTTTTTCCACAACCGGTTTTTCCGATAATGGCAACTTTCTCTCCCCTATTAATTTGTAAGTTGAAGTCTTTTATTGCATGAATTCCTGTGTGAGGATAAACAAAATTGATGTTGCTGAAATTTATGTTTCCTTCCAATTTTATATCTTTTGCAGATATATCATCTTTAATAACAGGCTCAGTTAATAAAAATTCGTTGATACGTTTTTGAGAAGCGACTGCACGTTGTGTCATACTCGCCGTCCAGCCAATAGCGCTTACAGGAAAAGTGAGCATTTGGATATACAAAACAAATTCTGCTATTTTACCGACAGATGCGCCGGGAATATGATTAACAACATCTAACCCACCTACTAAAATTGTAATTAAAGTACTTAGGCCAATTAGTAATCCCATTGATGGAAAATAAATTGCTTCTGTTTTTGCTAAGCTTAATGCATTGCCACGGTAAGATTCGCTGTTAACCCTAAAAAAATTAAGCATGGCCTTTTCCTGAACAAACGATTTGATTACCCTGATCCCTGAATAAGACTCCTGTGCATTTGTAGTAAGATCACTTAGCAGAGATTGTATGCGCTCACTTTTTTTGTTGATGATGGTATTTACAAAATAAATCGCAAAAGCCAATAATGGCAATGGTCCCAGAGCAAGCAAAGTTAATTTTACA